>NZ_SSDQ01000058.1:0-283 GCF_004794315.1 Microbacterium sp. PF5
TAAATACCTGTCCACCTGGTTTTTTACTATTACCAACAGAAGCGAATCCGCTGTTTTGCTCGGCTTCCCATTGAACATCGCTCATCGATATACGAGCTACATAATCGCTATTTTCATCAAGAAGACCTATTTCCACACGTCCCATTTGATCCCAATGATGACTATTAATACGTACATAGGCTTGCATGATGAAATCCTGTAAAGGTCCTTGTGGAATATTCTTTTTGGCTATGCAACCATGCCATCCTTTTACTGTAGGTTCACCTAGATATTCAGCCATAAA
>NZ_SSDQ01000059.1:0-8127 GCF_004794315.1 Microbacterium sp. PF5
CCGGTGCAGCCTCCCGCGGTGCAGCCGCCGCCGACGCCGCCCGTGGTTCCGCCGACCCGCCGGTCGTCGAGGCCGGCTCCGACCGAGGAATGAGCGCCGTGCGGGACGGCCGGCTGGGCGTCGGCATCGTCGGTGCAGGTCGCGTCGGGCCCGTGCTGGGCGCTGCGCTCGCCGGTGCAGGTCACGCCGTCGTCGGTATGACCAGTGGATCCGACGACGAACGAGCCTCGGCCGTGCTCCCCGGTGTGCCCGTGCTCGAGACGCAGGAGGTCGTCCGCCGGGCCGAGCTCGTGATCCTCGCCGTGCCCTCCGAGCAGCTCCCGGCGCTTGTCGCCGGCATCGCCGAAGTGGGTGGGTGGCAGGTGGGTCAGCTGGTGCTGCACACCGATGCGGCGCACGGCATCGAGGTGCTCCGTCCTGCCGCTGAGCGCGGAGCGATCCCGCTGGCGGTGCACCCGGCGATCACGTTCACCGGGACATCGATCGATCTCCGTCAGTTGCAGGCCGGCTATGCCGCGGTGACCGCTCCCGCGGCCGTCCTTCCCATCGCGCAGGCGCTGGCCGTGGAGATGGGCTGCGAACCGGTGGTGATCGCGGACGCGGACCGGCCTGCGTACGCGGATGCGATCGCGACTGTGACCGAGTTCTCGCGGTCGATCATCGGGCAGTCCACGTCCCGGCTGCGGGAGATCGGCGTCGACAATCCCGGGGGGTACCTGTCTGCGCTCGTGCAGTCCACGGTGGAGCGGGCGCTGCGCGAGTCGTCCGAGCCGCCACCCCTGATCTGACGGCGCTCACCGTCCGCCCGAGAAGCCGCCGCCGCCCCCGCCGCCCGAGAAGCCGCCGCCGAACGATCCGCCGCTCGACGAGGACCCGGTCGTCGGCGCCGTGTACGTCGCCGCCGACTGCGACGACGACATGAACGCCGCGAGCTGCACGCGCAGCGCGAGCGAGGTGGGATCGCCGATCCAGGCCGCGCCGCGCTGCTCTCGGGTGTAGGCGCGTTCGAGGACCTCGCCCCACTCGTCCTCCATCCCGAACAGCATCGCGTACGGCAGCAGTCGCTCATACACGTGGATCACCTCGGCACCATCGACCTCACGGCGTTCCGCACCGGTGTACGACTGCAACATGCGCAGCCGGTCCTCCTCGGCCACGCGGATGAACTCGCGCACGCCCTGGAGGTACTCGAGCGTCCGGGCACCCTCCGGGGTGAGCACGGTGTGCTTCGAGAACGAGTAGAAGGCGGCGATGCCGACCAGCACCACGGCGAACGCCGCGGCGACGAGCGCCGGGATCGCGGCCAGCCGCCCGCTCGCCACGGCCCAGATGCCCACCCCGAGGCCCGCCAGCGCGATCGCGATGGCACACCACTGCACGACGACGGCGCCGCGACTCCGGGCCCGCTCCGTGAGGCCCCGCGTGGCGGCGGCCGTGGACCCGGCGGTGGTGAGCGCCGACATGCGGGCGGCGAAGCTCTCGCTCGCGGTCGGCAGGTCGACCACGCCTTCCGCGTCGGCGCCGTGGAACAGGGCGTCGAGGGCGGCCGCATCGAGCTCGTCCGGTGCGGAACCAGCAGGAAGACGGCGAAGTCGGGGTTGCTCGGGGCTGTCCCCCTCCTCGATGCGCAGCGCTTTGCGAACCGCGAGGTGCACGATCTCCGCGGGGGTCACATCCTGCGCCTTCGGGATGACCGCGGCGGCGACGAGCGGCGGCAGCGTGTCGGGCACGTCGTACTGGGCGACGACGATCCCCGTCGCGCGGCGGCGACGTCGGGTGAAACCTGCAACGGCGAGCCACCCCGCGACCGCGACGCCGACCGCGCCGATCGCCGCTATCAGCGGCCCGACGTCCGCGACCGGGTCAGGCGTGCGGGCCGGTGGCTGCTGGACGGTGCCCGCCTCGAACCCGATCGCGACCGTCACGCCGTCCCCGGCCGCAAGGTCTGCCGCCGACGTGCGGAACGTGGCGCCGTCGCCCGTGGGGTCTGGACCGTCGAGCGTGCACGCGGTCGTGGATCCCGCCGGCCCCTGGTAGCAGCGGGTCGAACCGGTGAGCCTCGCGGCCAGCGCAGCGTCCACGTGGACTTCGGCGTCGAACCGCTCGATCGGCTGCGTGCTGTCCAGCGGAAGGAGGTTCCAGTAGAACTCGTCGACCGCGGGCGTCGCGGAGTCTCTCGGCGACGTGGCCAGGACGACATCGCTCATCTCGTACTCGATCACATACGTCGTCAGGCCGCGCGCGTACTGGTCGTCGCCGGTGAGCACCAGCAGCAGTCCGTCCTCGTCGTCGGTCTCGAACGGGACGTCGCGCCCTTCGCCGTCGGTGACGGACAGCACGCGGGTGTCGATGCGGGCGTTCTCGTACGAGGTCGCGAGGCCCCGGACGATCCCGCGGTTCTGGTCGAACTCAGGGAACCGTGCCACGAGGGTCTCGGTCACGTGGAGGCGAGCGCGACCGTCGACGAGACTCAGGTCGTAGGTGGCGTCCCACGACGCGTACGAGAAGTCGTCCACGTCGGCGGCGACCGCAGCGGCCGCGGCTGCCGGCGCGACCGCAGCGCGGTCCGACCGGGCGGAGGTGAGTGCCGGAGCGGCGGAGGCCGAGGCGACGGGGAGGACGATGGCGCCGGCGGCGAGGACGAGGGCGGCGGAAGCGCGGGCGATCCTGGAGAGGGCCATGCACCGAGGCTACCCAGCGACGGCCGCGGGCCCGCATCGAGCCTCGGTAAACTGGGGGAGACTTCCAAGGAGCCCCGCACATGACTGACGCGTCCGCCGCGCCCGAATCGGCCACGACCGACTCTTCCCCCGAGGACGACGTCCACGAGCAGAAGGCGGTGCGACTCGCCAAGCGCGAGCGCCTGATCGCCCGACGCTCGGATGCGGGGGGCGGCGCGTTCCCCGTGGGCGTGCCGGTGACCCACTCGATCCCCGCCCTGCGTGCGGAATACGGCGAGCTGGAGGCGGGCGCGGAGACCGGTGTCGTGGTCGGGGTGGCTGGCCGCGTGGTCTTCAGCCGCAACACCGGCAAGCTCTGTTTCGCGACGCTGCAGGCCGGCGACGGCAGCCGCATCCAGGCGATGGTCTCGCTCGCGAACGTGGGCGAGGAGTCGCTGGCCGACTGGAAGGAATACGTCGACCTCGGCGACCACGTGTTCGTGCACGGCGAGGTCATCTCGAGCCGCCGCGGAGAGCTGTCGATCATGGCGGACGACTGGGCGATCGCGTCGAAGGCCATCCTGCCGCTGCCGAACGCCTATGCGGAGCTCAGCGAGGAGGGCCGCGTGCGCAGCCGCTACCTCGACCTGATCGTGCGCGAGCAGGCCCGCACGACCGTCCGGGCGCGCGCCGCCGTGAACGCCAGCCTGCGGGCGACGTTCGCGAGCCACGACTACCTCGAGGTCGAGACCCCGATGCTGCAGGTGCAGCACGGTGGGGCATCGGCGCGTCCGTTCGTCACGCACTCGAATGCATTCGACACCGAGCTCTACCTGCGCATCGCTCCGGAGCTGTACCTCAAGCGGGCCGTGGTCGGCGGGATCGAGCGCGTGTTCGAGATCAACCGCAACTTCCGCAACGAGGGCGCCGACTCGACGCACAGCCCCGAGTTCGCGATGCTCGAGGCCTACCAGGCCTACGGGGACTACAACCAGATGGCCGCCCTCACGCAGGAGCTCGTGCAGCAGGCGGCGATCGCGGTCTCCGGCTCGACGACCGTGACCTGGGCGGACGGCACCGAGTACGACCTCGGCGGCGAGTGGGACCGCATCTCCATGTACGAGTCGCTGTCGGCGGCGTCGGGCCGCACGGTGACGCCGCAGGACGCGGTGGAGGACCTGATCTCGTTCGCGCAGGCCCACGGTGTGGACGTGCCGCCGCAGGCCACGCACGGCAAGCTGGTGGAGGAGCTCTGGGAGCACTTCGTGAAGGGCGACCTGGTGCGCCCGACCTTCGTGATGGACTTCCCCGTCGACACCTCGCCCCTCGTGCGCGAGCACCGCTCGATCGCGGGCGTCGTGGAGAAGTGGGACCTCTACATCCGCGGGTTCGAGCTCGCGACGGGGTACTCGGAGCTGGTCGACCCGGTCATCCAGCGGGAGCGGTTCGAGGAGCAGGCGAAGCTCGCGGCCCGTGGCGATGTCGAGGCGATGCCGATCGATCAGGAGTTCCTGCGGGCACTCGAGCACGGCATGCCGCCGTCCGGCGGCATGGGGATGGGGATCGACCGTCTGCTGATGGCCATCACCGGCCTGGGCATCCGCGAGACCATCCTCTTCCCCCTCGTGAAGTGACCGGCACCCGTTCATCGGCGGGTCCGTCCGCGGAAGGCCCAGTCGGGTAGCGCCTCCTCGGCGATCAGCCGCTCGAGGAGCATGGCGAGGCTGTACTCCCGATCGATGTCGCGCGCGAGCTCGACGTAGCGACCGGCGTGCGTGGCGCGGCCGAGTGCCCACGACAGCCACGCCGCTGCGGTGAGGGGCGCGGGTCGTGCCGTGCGTGGTGCCCTCGCTGCGGCATGACGCACCACCTGCAACGCGCTGCGGAGCCGATTCGGATCGGGTGCGGGTCCGCGGCCGACGAACACCCGCCCGAGCTCGTCGGGGATCGGGCTGCCCGAGGCGGTGAAGGCGAGCTGCGCCTGGAGCGCACGGATACCGCCCTCTCGATCGCTCGCCCACTGCGCAAGGGCGGCGTCGCGGAGCGCGGGGCGCTGAAGGCACCAGAGCAGCGCCGCCCAGGCGAAGGGCGGGATCGTGTCCGGGCCCTTCAGCACCGCTTCGAAGAGCCCGGGGAGGTCGTCCAGCAGCGCGAGCGCGGCGAGCGCCTGCGGATCCTCCCGACCGGACACGCGGCCCTTCCCGTCCAGCGCGCCGCGGAGCCCGGTCAGCGCGCGCTCGACGCGCTGGCGCTCGGGTGCCCCCACGCGCGGAACCCGGGCTCCCGCGAGCTGGTCGCCGGACACGTCGCCGATCGAGGGGTGCGCGGGCGTGGGGCCGATCTCGGCGAGCGGCTTCAGCGTCGGCTTCCGGTCGAGGTAGCTGCTCCACCCGCCCGGCGTCACGCAGAGAGCATCCATCACTCGCATGCCCGCACCGCGCAGGCCGGCGAGAAGATGATCCACCACCACGGCGCCGGGCAGCACCAGGCCGTCCGCCGTCGTGACGCTCTCCTCGTCCGTGTACACGACGACGGCGGCGCCGTCCGTGCCGCGGACGCGCTGCAGGAGCCGCACGGCCGAGGCGGCGTAGCGGCCGGGGGGCATCGCGTCGTCGGGCGGGTCGAGCCGCATCGCCCCGTCGGTGCGGGAGCCGCGGAACGGCAGGAGCACGATGCTCCGGCGCGGAGTGAACCCGGCGAGGGTGGGGACGATGCCCAGGAACTGGGCGGAGTCGGAGGCGTTGAGCACGGTGGTCATCCCGAGAGCATCGCCCGGTGGGCATCGCGTGACGGGCCGCGAACCCGCAGTCGGGGGAGCATTCGTGGGAACCGGGCTCTGTGGAGGAGACCCTCGCGTACCATGGAGTCATGGACAACTTCTGGCTCGCCGCGGCATGGTCGCTCCTGCCGACCATCGGAGTCAGCATCGTGTTCGTCGTCGTCCTCCGCGGCATCCTGCGCTTCGACCGCACCGAGCGGAAGGTGCACGCCCAGATCGAGGCCGAGGAACGCGCCGCGCGCGGACTCCCGCCGCGCACCTGAGTCCGACCCATCCGCTACTGTGAAGCGAGCGTGCCTGGTCTGGCGCGCACCGGGGTCATGACCCCTGATGCGGGCGAGGGGGTGCGATGACAGCCTGGACCTGGGGCTGGTGGTTCGCGGTCTTCCTCCTGCTCCTCGACATCACGATCCGCGTCACCGCCATCATCGTGATCCCGCGCAACCGGCGTCCCACGGCAGCGATGGCGTGGCTGCTGGCGGTGTTCTTCATCCCCTTCGTCGGCGTGTTCCTCTTCCTCCTCATCGGCAACCCGCGACTGCCGCGGGCCCGCCGCCGCAAGCAGGACCAGATCAACGAGTACATCGCCGAGACCAGCGAGCACCTGCACTTCGGCACGCTGCGTCCGAACGCCCCCGCGTGGTTCGGACCGATCGTGCAGATGAACCAGCGCCTCGGAGCCCTCCCGCTCTCCGGTGACAACGGCGCGCACCTGATCTCCGACTACCAGGAGTCGCTCGACGAGATGGCGGAGGCGATCCGCACCGCCCAGGACTACGTGCACGTCGAGTTCTACATCCTGCAGTCCGACGAATCGACCGACAACTTCTTCCGCGCGCTCGAAGAGGTCGCGGCACGCGGGGTCGCGGTGCGCGTCCTGCTCGACCACTGGGCCAACCGGGGCAAGCCGCGCTACCGCCAGACCGTCGCACGACTCAACGCGATGGGGGCCGACTGGCACCTGATGCTGCCCGTGCAGCCGCTCAAGGGGAAGATGCAGCGCCCCGACCTGCGCAACCACCGCAAGCTGCTCGTCGTCGACGGGAACATCGCGTTCCTCGGGTCGCAGAACATCACCGACTCGACCTACAACCTGCGCAAGAACATCCGCCGCGGACTGCACTGGGTCGACCTCATGGTGCGCCTCGACGGGCCGGTCGTGCTGAGCGTGAACGCCATCTTCCTGAGCGACTGGTACAGCGAGACCGATGTGGTCCTCCAGGAGATCGACATCGCGCACGCCAACATCGGCTCCGGCGATCTGGACTGCCAGGTCGTGCCGTCCGGTCCGGGGTTCGAGGTGGAGAACAACCTCCGGCTCTTCCTCGCGCTGCTGTACGCGGCGAAGAAGCAGATCATGATCATCAGCCCGTACTTCGTCCCGGACGAGGCGCTGCTGCTGGCCGTCACCGCAGCGGTCGATCGCGGCGTCCAGGTCGAGCTGTTCGTCTCGGAGGAGGGCGACCAGGCGATGGTCTACCACGCCCAGCGCAGCTACTACGAGGTGCTGCTGCGGGCGGGGGTGCGCATCTGGATGTACCGCAAGCCCTACATCCTGCACACCAAGAGCCTCACGATCGACGACGAGGTGGCGGTGATCGGCTCGAGCAACATGGACATGCGCTCGTTCGGTCTCAACCTCGAGGTGTCGATGCTCGTCCGTGGCGAGGAGTTCGTCAGGGAGATGCGCGAGGTGGAGGACAAGTACCGGTCGCTCAGCCGCGAGCTCACGCTCGAGGAGTGGATGCAGCAGCCGCTGCGGTCCACCGTGCTCGACAACCTGGCGCGGCTCACCTCGGCGCTGCAGTGACCGGCCCCGCGGGCCGAGCCCCGTAGGCAGGGGAGGATGCCGCGAGTACCCTGAGGGCATGACTCCTCGCCGGCTCCTCCTCGTCGCGTCCTCCGCGCTCGCCGCGGCCCTGCTCCTCGCCGGTTGCACGGTGGGTCCGGGCAACACCGCCCCGAACTCGACATCGGAGCCGTCGAGCGGTCCGGGCAACGCGGGCGGCGGTGACGATTCGGGCGACCTGGAGGGCGCACTGCTCGACGACGGGCGCATGTTCGCGGTCGTCAGCTGGGGCTCCTCCACGTGCCTGCCCCAGGTCGACCAGGTCTCCGCGGAGGGCCAGACGGTGTCAGTCACGCTGGTCGAACCCGAGGGCGACGGCGCGACGGAGACGGCGTGCACGGCGGATCTCGCTCCGCGCGCGAGCGTCGGCGCGCTGCCGGAGGGCGTGGATCCGACCAAGGACATCACCCTCCAGGTGACCTACGGGGACGTTTCCGATGACATCGACCTCGACGGCGACCCGGACGCGACCGGCACCCCGGGCGACCCGACGTCGTACGAGCCGTCCGCGGGATGGTTCGACGACGGCGGGCTGGTGCTGCTGACGTGGGGCTCGTCCGGATGCCCGCCCGTCGTGGAATCGGCCGAGGGCTCGGGCTCCGCGGGCACGGTCACCTTCGTCACCGACGACACCCAGGTGTGCACGATGGACATGGCCCCGCGCGCGACCGTGATCGAGTTCCCCGAGGACGACGTGGACGACGACGCGCCGTTCACCCTCACGCTCGTGGGCGGCGGACTCGACGGCACGGTGCAGGTGCGCTGACCCCGGCGCCGCCCCGTCAGAGGATGTGCACGGGGTGGCCGGCGGGCAGCGCCAGCAGCAGAGCGCCCGGGTC
>NZ_SSDQ01000060.1:0-19893 GCF_004794315.1 Microbacterium sp. PF5
CAGCTCGGATGCGACGCTGCCGAGGCGGTGACGGCCGAAGAGGCCGCCGCCCGCGGTGCCGATCACGATCACGCTCGCGTCGAACTCCTCGCCCGCCGCGATGAGCCCCTCCGCGAACGACTCGGAGAAGCGCACGTGGCCGCTGCGCACCAGCTCCTGCGGGAGCCGCACGACCGCGTCCTGCAGCCACTTCCGTGCCTGCGTGCGGATCACGTCCTCATACGCGCGCTCCGGCGGGACGGCCGCGCTGCGGGTGCCCTCGGTGGGGAGCACGATCACCAGGTGCAGCGTCGCGCCGATGCTGCGGGCCAGCCGGGCGCCCAGCGCCGCGGCGTCCGCCCCCGCGTCCGTCGCCGTGTAGCCGACGACGACCGAGCCGGTCATCAGCCGATGCTCTCGGGAGCGCCGGCCTCGCGGCGGGCGTCGACGATGTTCGCCGCGACGAGGTGGCCCATGCGGATCGCCCCGTCGACGTGCTGGTAACCCGCTCCGGCCATGTCGCTGCAGGCGAAGTGGATCGGTCCGACCGGCGTGCGCAGGTCGGCGCCGTAGCGGTGCAGCCCGCCGAGGTCGAAGCTCGCGGCGTACGCGCCCCGCGTCCACTCCTCGCTGCCCCAGTCGCTCTCGTAGTACACGACCGGGTTCTTGGCCTCCGGGCCGTAATAGTGCGACAGCGACTCGAGGATGCGCTCCTTGCGCTCCTCGGCCGACAGCTCGAACACGCCGTCGGCGTTGGCGTCGGAGACGAAGCCGACCAGGGTGCCGCGCTCGTCGCCGTGGTTGGTGTTGTCGTACGCCTCGTGCGAGAGCTCGTACGGGCTGAACGCCGTGCCGCTCAGGCCCTGCTCGCGCCAGAACGGCCGGTCGTAGACGGCGTGCACCTTGATGACGAAGCCCATCGACAGGTGCTGGTGCAGCTGGTGCTGGCGACGCGGCAGCGGCGGGACGAAGGAGATGCGGTTGTAGAGGATGGGGGCGTGCGCGAGGATCGCGTACCGTGCGCGGACCGTGAGGTCGTCGGTGGTCGCCACGACCCCGTCATCCGACCACTCCAGGCTGCGGACGGGCTGGTTCAGCAGCACGTCCTCCCCCAGGCGCTCGGCGAGACGCAGCGGCACCTGCTGCAGGCCTCCGACCACGCGCTTGTCGAGGATGAAGTCGGCGTCAACGAGGTTCGAGTAGGAGCCGGCCGAGGCCGCCATGAGCAGCGACTGCAGCAGCGAGAAGGAGTGCGTCGGCTTGGTCAGCATCGCCGAGCCGGTGGCGAAGGCGAGGTTGCGTACGGCCTCGTCGTCGTCGGTCTGCGAGCGCAGCCAGGCGTCCCACGAGATGGAGTCCCACTCCGCCGCGTTCGGGTGCTCCCACGGCTTGTCCGGGTCGATCTCGGCCACGAGGGCGTCGAGGATGCCGGTGATGCGGGCGATCACGGCCTCGGTCTCCGGCGACACCGGGAACATCTCGCCCGTGAAGCGGTGCGCCTGACCGTCGGGGCCGACGTAGACGCTGTCGCCCTCGCGGTAGCGGCTGTAGGTCTCGAGCCCGAGCTCCTCGATCGCGTCCTTCAGGGCGTCCTGGTCGGGCGACACCCACTGGCCGCCGATCTCGAGCATGGCGCCGTCGATCACGTCGGTCCACAGCCGGCCGCCCACGCGGTCGCGGGCCTCCAGCACGGCGACCGACAGGCCGGCCTTGCGCAGATCGTTGGCGGCCGTGAGCCCTGCGGCTCCGGCGCCGACGATCAGCACGTCGCGAGTGATCTCAGCCATCTGCAACTCCTTCGTCGTCGGGGGATGTGGGGGATGAAGTACCGGCCGCGTCCCGAAATCCCCCGATCCGGGGACGCGGCCGGACAGCGGGGTCAGGCCGAGGCGAGCGCCTGCGCGACGACGTCGAGGCCCTCGTTCAGCAGCTCGTCGCCGATCGACAGCGGCGGCAGGAAGCGGATGACGTTGCCGTAGGTGCCGCACGTGAGCACGATCACGCCCTGCGCGATGCAGGCCTTCGCGACCGCGGCGGTGAGCGCGGCGTCGGGGGCCTTGGTCTCGGGGTCGACGAACTCTGCCGCGACCATCGCGCCGTGTCCGCGCACGTCGCCGATGCGGGCGTCGTCGGACTGCAGCGCGGTGAGGCGGCCGATGAGGATCTCGCCGATCTCGCGGGCGCGCTCGATCACGCCGTCGTTCTCGAACACGTCGATCGCGGCGAGGGCCGCGGCGCACGCGATCGGGTTGCCGCCGTAGGTGCCGCCGAGGCCGCCCGAGTGCGAGGCGTCCATGATCTCGGCGCGACCGGTGACCGCGGCCAGCGGCAGGCCGCCCGCGATGCCCTTGGCCGTCGTGATGAGGTCGGGCTCGATGCCGAAGATCTCACTCGCGAACATGTGCCCGGTGCGGGCGAAGCCGGTCTGCACCTCGTCGGCGATGAAGACCACGCCGTTCGCGCGGCACCACTCGACGATCGCGGGGAGGAAGCCCTCGGCGGGGACGATGAAGCCGCCCTCGCCCTGGATCGGCTCGATGATGACGGCGGCGAGGTTGTCCGCGCCGATCTGCTTCTCGAGCTGCAGGATCACGCGGGCCGCGGCCTCCGCGCCCTCGAGGCCGTCGCGGAACGGGTACGACATCGGGGCGCGGTACACCTCGGGGGCGAACGGGCCGAAGCCGCTCTTGTACGGCATCGACTTGGCGGTCAGCGCCATCGTGAGGTTGGTGCGGCCGTGGTAACCGTGGTCGAACGCCACGACGGCCTGGCGTCCGGTGTGCTTGCGGGCGATCTTGATCGCGTTCTCGACCGCCTCGGCGCCCGAGTTGAACAGCGCGCTCTTCTTGGCGAAGTCGCCGGGGGTGACCCGGTTCAGCGCCTCGGCCACCCCGACGTACGACTCGTAGGGCGAGATCATGAAGCACGTGTGGGTGAACTGCGCGGCCTGAGCGGCGACGGCCGCGGCGACCTTGGGGTGCGCGTTGCCGACCGTGGTGACGGCGATGCCGGAGCCGAGGTCGATGAGCGAGTTGCCGTCGGCGTCGACGACCACTCCGCCGCCCGCGGCGACGGCGGCGACCGGCACGGTGTGGCCGACACCGGCGGCGACGGCGTCGGCCTTGCGGGCGAGGACCTCGGCCGAGCGCGGGCCGGGGAGTTCCGTGACGAGGCGACGCTCCTGCGGGAGGTCGGGGCCGCCGAGGGGGGTTGCGGGTGCTGCGGTGTCGAGGAGTGCCATGTCGCGAGCGTACGACCGCCGCCGGGAGGGTCGCATTCGCCGGTCTGTACAATCTGAGCAGCGGATTCGCCACCTCGTACAAACCGGAAGCCCATGGCCCCCACCGACGCCCCCACGCTGCGGTCCCTGCTCCAGCGCAGGGACCTCGGCCTGACACTCGTGTCCGACGAGCACGCCCTGCCCGACGGCGCCCTCGACCGGCCGCTGCGGTGGGTGCACGGCTCCGACCTCGCAGACCCGACGCCCTTCCTGTCCGAGGATCTGGCGCTGCTCACCACGGGCACGCAGTTCGACGGCGCCGCGGACATCCCCTCCTACGTCGGGCGGCTGGCCGACCGCGGCGTGCTCGGGCTCGGCTTCGGCACCGAGGTGCACCGCTCCGGGATCCCGGACGAGCTCATCGCCGCCTGCGCCGCACACGGCATCCCCCTGTTCGAGGTGCCCTACCGCACGCCGTTCATCGCCGTCGCCCGCGCACACTCCGAGGCCATCGCGGCCCAGGCGTACGCCCGCCGTTCCTGGGCGCTGGACACGCAGCGCGCGCTCGCCCTGGCCGCCCTCCGCCCGCGCGGCCTCGACGCGATCGTCGCGGAGCTCGGCCGCCGGCTCGACGTCTGGGCGGGCATGTACGACGCGGCAGGGGCGCTGCTGTTCGCCCATCCGCGTGATGCGGTCGACACCGCCACGCTCGATCTGCTCGCCGACCGCGTGCTGGAGATCCTGGGCCGTGGACTGGAGGCGGGGCAGTCTCTCACGATCGACGCACACACCTTCATGCTCTTCACCGTCGGGCGCGGAGGGCACCTGCGCGGGGTGATCGCGGTCGCCGCCGAGACGCTGGACGCGGAGGCCCGGTCGGTCGTGACCTCGGTGATCGCGATGGCCGGACTGGCGCTGGAGCAGAGCGAGCAGCTCGCCAGGAGCCGTCGCCGCCTGCACACCCAGCTGCTGCAGTCGCTGCTGGCCGACGACCCCGCGCTCGCCCGCCGCGTGCTCGGCGCCCTCCCTCCGGCACCGATCGTGGTGGCGGTCGCCGCCGACGCCCCGGCCGGACCGCTGGTCGACTGGTGGGAGCGGCGCCGGGCGGACCACGGCACGGTGTCGTTCCTGGCGGAGTCGCCCGAGGGCCTGACGATGTGCGTGTCCTCGGGCGACGAGGGGCTGCTGGACGAGGTCGCCGAGCGCTTCGGCATCCGCATCGGAGTCTCCGGCCCCGAGGGCTACGCGGTCTTCTCGCGTGCGCACGCCCAGGCGCTGACGGCCCTGCGGCAACCCGCGTCTGCGGCCGTCGTGCGCTACGCGGACACCGTGGGTGCGAACATCCTCACGGCGCTGGCGACCGACGAGGCGCGGCTGGTGGCGGAGTCGCGCCTGGCGCCGCTGCGCGAGCAGGACGCGGCGGGCGGCACCGGGCTCGAGCACACGCTGCGGGTCTGGCTGGAGCACGACGCACGCGCGGAGCCGGCCGCCGCGGCGCTGGGCATCCACCGGCACACCCTGCGCTCGCGGGTCGCGCAGGCCGGGGCCATGCTGGGCGTGGATCTGGCGTCGTTCCCCGCCCGCGCCGAGCTCTGGGCGCTGCTGCAGACCGCGCGCGACTGATCCGCGCCCCGCCCCTGCACCGCCTCAGGCCCGCGCCACCTCATCTCGCGCGGCTCCATCCCCTCGCCGAGTGCGCGGCTTGCTGCCGACCACCCCGCCTGTTCACACGGAGAAACCGTGCCCTCGGCGCGAGGCCGGGCGTCCGGTGCGCGCCCGCGGCACCGTCGCGAGGAGGGCCCCGGCACGCTCGATGTCGGCGGCGGTCTGGGATACGAGGGCCGCGACGGTGTCGAAGCAGAGCGTCGGGCGCAGCAGCGAGAGCAGCTCGACCCGGAGGCGGTGCCCGTACAGGTCGAGGTCCGTGTCGTGCAGGTGCACCTCCACCCGGCGCTCCCGGCTGCCGTGGAAGGTCGGGTTGGCACCCACGCTCACGGTCGCGGGCATCCCCTCCTGCTCGTCGTCGATCCAGGCCAGCGCGGCGTAGATGCCGTCGGCGGGGAGGCCGGGGCCGTCAAGGGCGAGGTTGGCGGTCGGGAACCCGAGGTCGCGTCCTCGACCGTCGCCGGGGACGACCACTCCGGCGATCTCGCGGACGGGTGCGCTCACACGCCTGCGGCGGGAGAGATCGCGCGGTAGCGGCTCTGGTGGAACACGAGCGGCTCGACGTCGTCGAAGAGCGTCACGTCCTGGATCTCGTACAGAGCGATCTCGTGATCGCCACCGTCGAACGTGCTGTGCAGACGGCAGGTGAGCCAGAGCGCGGCGTCGGCCACCAGCACGGCCCCGCCGTCGGTGCGGTGCCAGGCGTGACCCCCGAACCGGTCCCCCTCCCGCGCGGACAGGGAGCGGCTGAGCGGTTCGTGGTGTGCCGCGAGGACGCTCATCCCGAGTTCCGGGACGGCACGCAGCACCGGCCAGGTCTTCGAGGTGCGGGCGGCGCTGACCGCGACGAGGGCGGGCTCCAGGGAGATCGAGGTGAAGGAGTTGACCGCCATCCCGACGGCGCGGTCGTCCACGACGGCCGCGAGGGCGACCACCCCCGTGGGATAGACCGAGAAGGCACGACGGAGCGCACGGTCGCGCGGCAGGGCATCGGTCACGGCAGTGGTCATCACGAGTCCTTTCGATAGTCAACTTTGACTAAGGCGACTATAGACAAATTTGACCACTCAAACAACCGGGAACGCGCATCCCAGCCGTTAGCATGAACGACATGTCGACCACCCGTCTCGTCGTCCTCGGCGCCGTGAAGCAGTTCCAGCCGGTACACGGCTACTTCCTCCGGCGAGAACTGATGACCTGGCACGTCGACGAGTGGGCGCACATCCAGCCCGGCTCGATCTACAACGCCCTCCGGGCCCTGGAGGTCGACGGGTACATCGCGGAGAGCGGCACCGAGGCCGAGGGCAAGCGCCCCGCCCGCACCACGTACCGCATCACCCCCTCGGGCGAGGTCGAGCTGCAGCGGATGCTGCGCGAGAACCTCTGGAACGTGGCGGCCTTCGACACCCAGGCGATCATGACCGTCGCCTCGTTCATGTTCGTGCTGAGCCGCCAGGAGGTCATCGCGGGCCTGGAGCACCGCCTCATCAAGAGCGACGCGATCATCACGCAGAACGGCTTCGATGTGCAGGACACCCTGCGCTCCGAGACCACGCCGAAGTACGTGCGCGAGATCTTCGACCTCTCCACCGCCCGGCTCACCGCCGAGAAGCAGTGGCTGCTCGACCTGCTGGAACGGCTGCGGGCCGGCGAGTACGCCTTCGCGGGCGAGACGGCCGAGGACACGACGCCGGAGCGGGAGGCGGCGGCCGCCACGACGAAGAGCCCCGCCAAGACGGCGAAGAAGAGCACCGCAACGACGGCGACGAAGAGCACCGCGAAGACGGCGACGAAGAGCACCGCGTAGACGGCGACGAAGAGCACCGCGAAGGACTGACCGCACCCCGCGCCGCCCCCTCCGGACCGGCCTCAGCGCGTCGCCGTCAGCTCCGCCAGCGCCTCGGGCGTGAGCGCCGGAGTGGTCGCTCCCCGGTGCAGCGCCACGATCGCCCCCGCGGCGCACGCGAGGGCGAGGGCGTCCTCCACCGGCACCCGACGGGCGAGCGCACCGGCGAGCGCGCCGCAGAACGCGTCGCCCGCGCCCGTCGTGTCGACCGGATCGATACGGAACGCCTCGACGTGCACAACCGGGCGACCGGTGCGGTGCAGGTCCACTCCCCCGGCGCCGCGCGTGAGCACCACGGTCGCGGCCCCGGCGCGGTGCAAGAGGTCGATGCCGCCGAGCTCCGCGCACTCCGTCTCGTTCACCACGAGCACGTCCACGCACTCCAGCAGCCCGAGGGTCGCGGCGTGGGCGGGGGCGGCGTTCAGCACGGTCGTGGCGCCGGCGTCGCGCGCCGCCCGCAGTGCCGCCGACACCGCGGGCACCGGCACCTCGAGCTGCGCCAGCACGACGGCGGCCCCGGAGACCCCGGCGACCGCATCCTCCGGCGACAGCTCCGCGTTCGCGCCGGCCGCGACGATGATGCTGTTGTCGCCGCCCTCCAGCGCCAGCACGTGCGCGACCCCGGTCGGGGCGGTATCCGAGCGGCGCAGGGCCGAGGTCACCCCGGCGTCCACGAGCGTGCGCTCCAGCAGTGCGGCGCCCTCGTCCGTCCCGACCACACCGCAGAACCGCGTCGGCGCGCCGCTGCGGGCCGCGGCGACCGCCTGGTTCAGGCCCTTGCCGCCCGCGAAACGGCCGCCGGCGCGGCCCAGCAGTGTCTCGCCGATGCGCGGGGGGCGCGACACCTCGACCACCAGATCGAGGTTCGCGCTCCCCACGACAGCGACGCCGGACAGCTCGTCAGACACGCGCCATCGACCGGCGGTACGTCGAACCCACGTGCGACTCAGCCAGCGCGGGCGTCGGGGTTCCCATCAGCCGCTCGCGCAGCGACTGCGGCTCGTCGGACGGCTCGGCGATCGCGCCGCGCTCCTTCAGGATCGGCAGCACATGCTCGATGAAGTCCTTCGTAGACGCCGGCGGGATGACCGGGGCGAACAGGAAGCCGTCGAGGTCGGCGCCGTCGGCGAGCGCGATCATCCGGTCGGCCACCTGCTCCGGGGTGCCGACGAGCGGGCGGGCGCCGACGCCGTGCGCGTGCCAGTCGCCCAGCACGTCGCCCACGGTCTTGTCGGCGAAGCGCGCGACCTGGGTCTGCGACAGCTCCGTGCTCAGCTCCGACATCGGTGTGCCCGGGTCGTACGACGACAGGTCGAGGCCGGTGAACCAGGCGTAGGAGGCGACCGTGACCTCGGGGTTCTGGGCGTCGGCGACCTCGGCGTACGTGCGACGAGCCTCCTCCTCGGTGCTGCCGACGACGGCGGCGAACGCGGACATGATCTTGACCTCGTGCGCGGCGCGGCCGTTCTTCACGGCCTCTTCGCGGATCGCGGTCGCGTGGCCGCGGAGCTGCTCGACCGAGCCGCTGCCGACGAAGATCGCCTCGCCGTGCTTTCCGCCGAACTCGCGGCCGGCCGGAGACGCGCCCGCCTGGAACAGCACCGGGGTGCCCTGCGGCGAGCGCTGCGTGTTGCCGTAGCCGTGCGAGCGGAAGTACGGGCCGTCGTGCGCGATGCGGTGCATCTTGGCCGGGTCGGCGAAGCGGCCGGACTTGTCGCGCTCGAGCGCCCCCTCCTCCCACGCCTGCTCCCACAGCTTGTACACGACCTGCATGAAGTCGTCGGCCATCAGGTAGCGCTCGTCGTGCCCGACCATCGGCACCCCGAAGCCCTGCACGGCGGTGTCGGCGGTGCCGGTCGTGACGACGTTCCAGCCGATGCGCCCGCCGGACAGGATGTCGAGGCTGGCCATGCGCCGCGCGAACGCGTAGGGCGGCTCCAGCAGCGTCGACCCGGTGGCGACGAGTCCGAGGCGCGTGGTCTGCGGGATGAGCGCCGCGAGGAGCACGGCGGGGTCGAGTCGCGGCAGGTCGAGGCCTTCGATCGAGCAGATGTCGGGACGCTCGCCCGCGACGTCGGCCCACCCCCACGCGTCGGCGAGGAACAGGAAATCGAAGCCCGCGTCCTCCGCCATGCGCGCGGTGTCGCGCCAGTAGTCGAGTCGGTCGAAGAGGTAGCGCCCGTTGTCCGGGTGGCGCCAGGTCGCAGTGCCGGAGTCGTTCGCCTGCGCGTTCTCGAAGAGGCCGAGGCGCAGCTGCTTCACGGGGTGATCGGTCATGGCGGGTGCCTTCCTTGTGGGTGGGTGGTGTCGTCGTGGGGTGTCCGGGCACGCCGGGGGAACCCCGGGGCGGGGGCGCACCCCCGGGGCGGGTGGGGCCGGGTCAGCCCTTGGCGGTGACCTCGCCGTCGCTCCACCACAGGACGCGCTTGCGCACGACCGCGAGGAGCACGATCAGGAGCACACCGAGCAGGCAGAGCAGCGCGATGCTGGCCCAGGTGACGGGGAGGTTCGCCTGTGCGGCGGAGGTGGTGACGAGCGAGCCGAGGCCGGCCTGCTGCCCGGCGGCGACGAACTCCGCGACCGCGGCTCCGACCACGGCCAGCGGCAGGGCGATCCGCAGCCCGGCGAAGACGTAGGGCATGCTGCCAGGGAATCGCAGTTCGCGGAAGATCTCCCACCGCGAGGCATGCAGGGTCTTGAACACGTCGAGCGCCTTCTGGTCGACGTCGCGGAGTCCGGCGAGCGAGTTGACCAGCATCGGGAAGAACACCACCAGCCCGGTCACGATGAACTTCGGCACCATGCCGAAGCCGAACGCGACGACCAGCGCGGGGGCGATCGCGACGATCGGCGTGACCATCACGATGATCACGAGCGGCATCACGGCCCGTTCGATGATCTGGAACTCGGCCATCACCACCGCCAGCAGGAACCCGGCGAGGATGCCGGCCGAGGCGCCGACCACCACTTCGAGCAGCGTCACCAGGAAGTTCGACCAGTACATGCCCGCGTCGTCGACGAGGCTTCCTCCGATCGCCTCCAGCGTGGGCAGCACATAGGGGTTGGTCCATGCGACGATCTGCCACAGCAGCGCCGCGATCACGAAGGTGATGAGGGTGGGCAGCCACGATCCCCAGCGCAGCCACGACGGGACGCCGCGGCGGGGGGTCTCGCGCAGGCGCGCGGTGGCGAGGGTGGCGGTGGTGTCTCTCATGGTCAGCTCAGACATGGGCCTTCTCCGTCTGCGCGCGCAGCGCACCGCGCACGACTGCTTCCAGGTCGCGGAACTCGTCGGTGGCGTACGCCTCCTCGGTGCGGGGCCGCGGCAGGTTCACGTCGATCACCTCGGCGATGCGCCCGGGGTGGGCGGCCATCACCACGATCCGGTCCGAGAGCATGATGGCCTCGGGCACGGAGTGCGTGACGAACATGACGGCCTTGCGGTTGGACTGCCAGAAGTCCAGCAGGGCGATGCGCTGCAGATCGCGGTTCATCTCGTCGAGGGCCGAGAACGGTTCGTCCATCAGCATGATCGCCGGGTCGAACACGAAGGCCCTGGCGATCGCGGCGCGCTGCTGCATGCCGCCGGACAGCTGCCCGGGGTACTTCTTCAGGGCGTGCCCGAGGCCGAAGGTCGACAGCAGCTCCGCGGGGTCGCGGAGGGCGCGGTCGCCGTTCGCCCCGCGGTTGATCCGCACGGGGAGCTCGACGTTCTCGCGCACGGTCTTCCACGGAAGCAGGGCGGGCGACTGCGGCACGAGGCCGATCTTCTTGTCGCGGGATGCCGCGGTGACGCTCTCGCCGTCGATGGTCACGGTGCCCGAGTCGGCGTCGAGGAGCCCGGCGACGACCTTGAGCAGCGTCGACTTGCCGCAGCCGCTCGGGCCGATCACCGACACGAACTCGCCCATGCCGATCGTGAGGCTCACGTCGTCGAGCACGGTGACCCTGGCTCCGTCGACCCCGAACGACTTCGAGACGTTGCGCACCTCGACGCCGGCGCCTGTGGCCGCGGTCATCGCTTCGCCGTCCAGATGAGCTCGTCGCCGTCGTAGAGGTCGGCCACCAGGTCGGGGTCCATCATGTCGGCGATCGCGGGCAGGTTCTTCACGTCGCCGTACTCCTGCACGATCTCGTACTCGGGCTCCCACATGGCCTCGGTCTGCACGCCGGGGTTGCCGCCCGCGCTCTCGCGCACCCAGGCCGACTCGACCTCCCACGTGCGGGCGAGCTGGTCGCGCGGGAACGCGGCGCCCTGGCCGTTCTCCTCCGCGAGCTCGGCGAGCATGTCGATGCACTCGTCGGACTCGTCGAGGCAGAACTGCAGTGCCTTGAGGCTCGCGCGCAGGAAGTCGGCGGCGACCTCGCGGTGCTCGGCGAGGAAACGCGAGTTCACCTCCATCACGTTGTAGGTCCCCTCGACGCCGAGGTCGGACGGCAGGAACTCGCTGAACGGGAGGTCCTGCGCCTTGAGGGTCTGCGGCTGGTTGGAGGCGTAGCCGACGATCGCGTCGACCTGCTCGCGCACGACCACGGTGGGGTCGTAGTTGGTCATCTTCACCATCTCGACCTTCGACACGTCGACGCCGGCCTCGTCGAGCATGGCCGAGGCGATGGGCGTGAGGTTGATGAAGTAGCCGAGCGAGCCGCCCTCGAGGTCGGTGAGGTCCTCGAGCTTCTCGTTGCCGAAGATCGAGAACGGCGGGGTCGTGCCGTAGGTCGCGACGGCCGTGAGGTTCTTGCTGTTGGCGGCGGCGAGCATCACGTCGGACGCGGAGCCGAGGGCGGTGAACTGCGCTTGACCGGAGGCGACGAGCTGCTGTCCGTTCGCGCCGGAGGCGTTGATCTCGACATCGAGGCAGAGGTCGTCGAAGTAGCCGAGCTCCTTCGCGAGGAACACGTCGAGCTGCCCGGCGCTGGCGGAGTAGCCGTAGCCGGAGATG
The DNA here is from genome assembly GCF_004794315.1 of Microbacterium sp. PF5. Taxonomy (NCBI): domain Bacteria; kingdom Bacillati; phylum Actinomycetota; class Actinomycetes; order Micrococcales; family Microbacteriaceae; genus Microbacterium; species Microbacterium sp. PF5. The sequence continues at coordinate 11,654 of NZ_SSDQ01000060.1, forward strand.
TAGGTGATGGTGCCGGCGTCCTGGTTGCGCTGGCAGGCGTCGGATCCGTCTGCGCTCGTGGGGGCGGTATCGCCGCCCGGCGTCTGCGCGGAGCATGCTCCGAGCGTCAGCGTGGCGGCGAGAACGCACGTCAGGGTGGCAGTGGTGCGGAATCGGGTTTCCGCAGAGGAAGTAGCCATGAGGGTCCCTTCTCGGCCGTTCGTCATTGATGGCTCGATGAAAGTAACATAGTCAATCTTGACTAAGCAAGATCAAACTAAGTTCATCCGGCACGATCGGGCGACGGGCGCACGACTCTCCCGACCGTCGGGTCGTGCACGCGGGACACCGTCGTGCATGCGGGGCACGACGGGGCGGAGGTGGGGCCGGGGTCGGGCGGGGTCAGGCGGGGATGGAGCGGAGCGGCCAGGCGGGCCACCAGCCGTCGTCGAGCCCGCGCAGCAGGGCGGCCGCGCGCTCTCGCGCCTCGGCGGGCATCTCCGGCGCGGGACCGGAGCTGCTCTCCCGCCGCTCGCCGTCCGGCGACCGGATCTCCGTGTACAGCCACGCACGGCGACCCACGGGGTACTTCTCCCGGAAGCCCCCGGCGGCGACCGACAGCACGATCCGCTCCAGCTCGTCCGCCGCGGTCTCGGCGGTCTCGTCGCAGGCATCGCAGATGCACGAGGGCACGATCGCGTGGAAGTGGGCACCCGCATCGATGCGGACGGAGGGAACGCCCGGCGTGATCGTGATCTGCGCACCGCGCGCCGGTTCGAGCACGACGTGCTCGGTCCCTCCCTCCCCCCTCTCTCGCCGCACCTCGACCTCGTACTCGCGACGGAGGTGCTCGATGAGCGCGTCGACCACGAGGGACAGCGGTGCGAAGCGCTCCGGGTGGGATTCCCGGGAGTACGACTCCTCCGGCGCGATGCCGTCGGGCCAGCGGTGCCCGTAGGGGATCCCCTCGCCGCGGTCGTCGTGGAAGGTCAGGATCGGGAGAGCAGGCCGGACATACGCGCGCGCCGGGACGACGACGACCGCGGGAGCCGCATCCTCCGCGGACAGCGCCCTCATCTCCTCGTCATCGATGTCGTCCTGCTCCCACGGAGCGAGCATCTGCAGGAACGCATCCCGCTGGCCGGGCTGCTGCACCATCCCCTGCACGAGACCGGCGACCGGGATCGAGAGGGTGTTGGTCCCGATCTCCGGCTCACTCGTCATCCGCCATGTCGCGGCCGGGTGCACGACCGCGATGACGTTCCCCACGAACCGCGCCGCCCCCGCGGCCAGCGTCTCGCTCTCGAGGACCTCAGGATGACCGGCGACGAAGTCCCACGTCGCCCCGAGATCGACGGCGAGCAGCGCGGGGTCGACCTCGTGGCCCCGCGCGAACTCGGCGAAAGGCTCGAAGCCGTCGACGAACCGGACCGGCCCCGGAGCATCCGCCTGCGGGGGCATCCACACGACCGCGGCGGCACCCGCCTCGGGCATCGGGCCGAGGGGACCGGGGAAGACAGCACTGCTCATCGACCGAGCGTACCGAGCGGGGTCACCGCGGCGCGTGGGCCTCCAGGAACTCGTACACGTCGGTGGTGTCCACGCCGGGGAAGGCGCCGGTGGGCAGGGTCGCCAGCAGCGTGCGCGGGGTCTTCACGTTGGGCCACGACTGTTCGCGCCACCGCTCCTCCAGCTCCGCGGGGGCACGGCGGCAGCACACCTCGACCGAGTGCTTCGAGACGCCGCGGTGCGGGGTGTCGCGGCCCACGAACCACTTCGTGTCGTCGAACCGCACCCCCACGCTCACGGAGTGCAGCCCCTCGCTCGACGCCTCGACCCTGGCCGTGCACCAATAGGTCCCGTTGCCCGTGTCCGTGTACTGGTAGTACGGGTTGAAGCGGTCGTCCTCGTCGAACACCACCCGCGAGGTCCACCGTCGACAGCACATCTGTCCCTCGATCGCGCCCAGCCGATCGGTCGGGAAGTTCACGTCGTCGTTCTCGTACGCCTTGGTGATGGTGCCCGACTCGTGCACCTTGAGGAAGTGCACCGGGATGTCGAGGTGCCGTGTCGCGAGGTTGGTGAAGCGGTGCGCGGCCGTCTCGTACGACACGGAGTAGGCGTCGCGGAGGTCCTCGATCGAGATCGCACGCCGCTGCTTCGCGTCCTTGAGCGTCGGCACGACGTGGGCCTCCGGGATGAGGAGGGCGCCCGTGAGGTAGTTCGTCTCGACGCGCTGCCGCAGGAACTCGGCGTAGCTGCGCGGCTCGGCGTGCCCGAGGATCCGGCTCGAGAGCGCCTGCAGCACCGCCGTCCGCGCATCACCCTTGGCCGGGACGCTGCTCGACAGGTAGAGCCGTCCGTGGGCGAGATCGGCGACGCTGCGGGTGGTCTGCGGCAGGTCGGGGGCGTAGTGCAGCGTGAAGCCGAGGTAGGCGGCGATCTCCGAGGCCGTCCGCTGCGTGAGGGGTCCGCCCGGGTGCCCGACCGCGGCGAGGATCTCCGACGCCTTGGCCTCCAGGTCGGCGAAGTGGTTGTCCTGCCTCCGCATCAGGTGCCGCAGCTCCACGTTCGCCCGCCGCGCCTCCTCCGGCGTGGCCGCCCGCTCGTCCCGCAGCCGGTCGATCTCGCCGTGGAGGGCGAGCATCGCCTTCAGCGCATCGGTCGGCACGGTCTTCGCGATGCGGAACGGATCGATGCCGAGCGCCCGGAACGTCTGGCCCTTCATCGCCCGCTCCAGCGCGACCTCCAGGCTGCTGCGCTCGTCGAGCGGCTCGCCCTCCAGCAGCGCGTCGATCGTGACCCCGAGCGCTCGCGCGATCGCCTGGAGCTGCGTGAGCTTGGGCTCGCGCTTGCCGGTCTCGATCATCGACAGCTGGCTGGGCGCGCGGTCCACCGCCGTCGCGAGCTCTTCGAGGGTCATCCCCTGAGCGGTGCGCAGCTGACGGATCCGTCGCCCGATCGTGAGGGCGTCGGTGTCTTCTGCGGCCTCGGTGCTGGTCATGGCGGGGATTCTGTCACGAAAACAGAAAGAAGGGCAAACTTCTCCTTCGATCCGGCCGAGAAGAGCGCCGAAGTTCACACAGAGTAGGACCACGCCACCGGCACCGACGCCGGTTCCATCCGAGGAGACACCATGACGAACACCGCATCGAACCCCACCCCGCGCCCCGCCGGCCTGCGCGCCGGCGACCAGGTTCAGACGGCGGCGGAGCTCCAGGAGATCTGGGACACCGACCCCCGCTGGGACGGCGTCGAGCGCACCTACTCCGCCGACGACGTCATCCGCATCCGAGGCTCCGTCCGCGAGGACGCCACCCTCGCGCACCGCGGCGCCGAGAACCTGTGGAACCTCCTGCACACCGAGGACTACGTCCGCGCGCTCGGCGCCTACACCGGCGGGCAAGCCGTGCAGCAGGTGCGGGCCGGGCTCAAGGCCATCTACCTCTCCGGGTGGCAGGTCGCCGCCGACGGCAACCTCGCCGGGCAGACCTACCCCGACCAGTCGCTCTACCCCGCCAACTCGGTGCCCGCCGTGGTCCGCCGCATCAACAACGCGCTGCTCCGGCAGGACCAGCTCGAGCACGCCGAGGGCGAGATCACGCAGGACTGGCTCGCCCCGATCGTCGCCGACGCGGAGGCCGGATTCGGTGGGCCTCTCAACGCCTACGAGCTCGCGCAGTCGCTCATCCAGGCCGGCGCCGCCGCGATCCACTGGGAGGACCAGCTCGCGAGCGAGAAGAAGTGCGGTCACCTGGGCGGCAAGGTGCTCGTCCCCACGCAGCAGCACATCCGCACGCTGAACGCCGCGCGACTCGCGGCCGACGTCGCCGGGGTGCCGACCGTGATCATCGCCCGCACCGACGCCCTGGCCGCCGACCTGCTCACGAGCGACGTCGACGAGCGCGACCGGGAGTTCACCACCGGCGAGCGCACGACCGAGGGGTTCTACCGCATCCGTCCCGGCATCGAATCGGTCATCAGCCGTGGGCTCGCCTTCGCGCCCTACGCCGACCTGCTGTGGGTCGAGACCGGCGAACCCGACATCGAGCTCGCCCGGGAGTTCGCCGCGGCGATCCACGCCGAGTTCCCCGGCAAGCTCCTGGCCTACAACTGCTCCCCGAGCTTCAACTGGAAGCGCCACCTGTCGGACGCCGAGATCGCGACGTTCCAGCAGGAGCTGGCCGACCTGGGCTACAAGTTCCAGTTCATCACGCTGGCGGGCTTCCACGCCCTGAACCACTCCATGTTCGACCTCGCCCGCGGCTACGCCGAGCGCGCCATGAGCGCCTACGTCGAGCTGCAGGAGGCCGAGTTCGCCGCCGAGGCCGACGGCTACACCGCCACCAAGCACCAGCGCGAGGCGGGCACCGGCTACTTCGACGTGATCTCCACCGCGCTCAACCCCGACAGCGCGACCCTGGCCCTCGCCGGCTCCACCGAGGCCGCCCAGTTCCACTGATCCCCACCTCTGCAAAGGATCCGCATCATGACCACTCCCACCGCTCCCCCGACCACCGCCCCGATCCCGACGACCCGGCAGGGACCTGCGATCGAGGTCACCGGACCGATCCGCGACCGCTACGACGAGATCCTCACCCCCGCGGCGATCGCCTTCCTCACCGAGCTGCACCACCGCTTCGCCTCTCGCCGCCACGACCGCCTGGCCGACCGCCTGCGCCGCCGCTTCGAGATCGGCAACGGCCACGACCCGCGCTTCCGTGACGACACCGCGCACATCCGCGCCGACGCCGACTGGCGCGTCGCGGGTACCGGCCCCGGGCTGGAGGACCGCCGCGTCGAGATCACCGGGCCCACCGACCCGAAGATGACCATCAACGCCCTCAACTCGGGCGCCCGCGTCTGGCTCGCCGACCAGGAGGACGCCACGAGCCCCACCTGGAAGAACGTGATCGAGGGGCAGCTGTCACTGCGCGACGCCATCCGCGGCGAGCTGTCCTTCACCTCCCCCGAGGGCAAGGAGTACCGCGTCACCGCCGAGCGCACGCCCACGATCGTGATGCGCCCGCGCGGCTGGCACCTGCCCGAGAAGCACATCGGGTTCATCGACCGCGCCGGCCGCCGCACCTCGGCCTCCGGCTCGCTGGTCGACTTCGGCCTCTACTTCCTGCACAACGCGCAGGCGCTGATCGACGGCGGCCGCGGGCCGTACTTCTACCTCGCCAAGCTCGAGTCCAGCGAGGAGGCGAAGCTGTGGGACGACGTGTTCTCCTTCAGTGAGGAGTACGTCGGGATCCCGCACGGCACCATCCGCGCGACCGTGCTGATCGAGACGCTGCCCGCCGCGTTCGAGATGGACGAGATCCTGTACGAGCTGCGCGACCACTGCGCGGGCCTCAACGCCGGTCGCTGGGACTACATCTTCTCGATCATCAAGAACTACCGCGGGCGCGGAGCCCGGTTCGTCCTGCCGGACCGCAGCGAGGTGACGATGACGGTCCCGTTCATGCGGGCGTACACCGAGCTGCTGGTGCAGACGTGTCACAAGCGCGGGGCCTTCGCGATCGGCGGCATGAGCGCCTTCATCCCCAACCGCCGCGATCCCGAGGTCACGGCGCGCGCGGTGGAGAAGGTGTCGGCCGACAAGAAGCGCGAGGCCGGTGACGGCTTCGACGGCACCTGGGTCGCCCACCCCGACCTCATCCCCACGGCGCAGGCCGAGTTCGACGCGGTGCTCGGCGACCGTCCGAACCAGGTCGACCGGCAGCGCCCCGAGGTGCACGTCACTCCCGAGGACCTGCTCGACCTGCACATCGGGCGGCCGATCACCGCACAGGGCGTGCGCGACAACGTGTCGGTCGCGATCCGCTACCTGGAGGCGTGGCTGCGCGGGCTCGGAGCGGTGGCGATCGACAACCTCATGGAAGACGCGGCGACCGCCGAGATCAGCCGGTCGCAGGTGTGGCAGTGGATCCACCAGGACCGCACGACGCAGGACGGCACCCCGATCACGGTCGAGTACGTGGAGGGGCTGATCGCGGAGGTGCTGGACGGGGTGGACCGCCGCGACGGGGACCGCTTCGACGACGCGGCCGAGATCTTCCGCGAGGTCGCCCTGCAGGAGGAGTTCCCCGCGTTCCTCACCCTCGGCGCGTACAGCCGCTTCCTGATCGACGAGGACTGAGCGCGGGACACGGGTGCCGCGGGTCGAGAGGCCCGCGGCACCGGTGCGTCCGCCGCGGCCCCGGTCGTCCGGTGCGGGCGTAGCCTGGACCCATGAGCGACGTGTGGACCGGCATCGCCGAGGAGTTCCTGCACCTGTATCCGCGCGGCCGCCGGCTGTTCGCGGTCGCGGGAGCCGATGCCGAGCGGTCGCGCCTCGCCGCCGATGCGCTCGCCACCGCGCTCACCGCCGCGGACCAGACGGTGGAGCGCGTGCACCTCACCGCGGTGGACGAGACGGCGCTGCGTGCCCTCATCATCACACCGTTCCGCACCGGCAGCGCGGACGGCACCATCCTGCTCGTCTCCGGTCCCGCCGCGGTGGTGTCGCCCACGGCGCGTGGCCTGTGGAACTCCGTGCTCTGGCAGCTCGCCGGGGAGGAGCCGCCGCACACGGCCGCGAACGCCCTCGTCGACCTCACGGATCCCGCGCACCCCGCCCGCCGCTTCGCGGACTACTGCGCGGTGCCGTCGTCCTTCGAGACCTGAATCCCCGGGTCACGCGCACGAGGGCCCGACACCGCACGGTGTCGGGCCCTCGGCCGTGCGGCGGGGATCAGTCCTCTCCGGGTTCCGCGTCGAGACGGGCGCGCACCTCCGCGTCGAGCACGAGGTCGGCGGCACCGAGAGCCTCGTCGAGCTGCGCGACGCTGGAGACGCCGACCACGGGGATGACGGGCACCTCGGCGCCGAGCAGCCACGCGAGGGCGACCTGGTTCGCGGTCGCTCCGAGCTCCGCGGCGACCTCGTGCAGCAGCGCGCGGCGGACGTGACTGGAGGGGTGGTCGACACCGCCCCACAGCGGCTTGTCCACCCGGGCGATGGCGCCCTGGTGCAGCGGTGAGTACACGGTGATCGCGAGCGGGGGTCGCTCGTCCGTGCCGGTCGAGGCCGCATAGCTCAGCAGCTCGGGCGTCACGAAGTTGTTCCGCCCGAGCCGGGGCGCCGGATACAGATAGCTGTACTGCTGCTGCACGACGCCGTACGGCGCGACGCCCTGGCGCTGGGCCTCCTCCCGTGCCTCCACCACGCGCCAGGTGGGCACGTTGGAGATGCCCGCGATGCCGACGAGCCCCGCGCGCTGCAGTTCCCCGAACGCACCGACGGTCTCGGCGAGCGGCACCTCGGTGTCGTCCACGTGACCGTAGAGCACGTCGATGCGGTCGATGCCGAGCTGGCGCGCGCTCTCGGGGCCCTGCCGCCGGATGACCTCGGCCGACAGCCCCTCGAAGTTCGTCGGAGGGGTGTTGGACAGCGGCTTCGCCGGATCCTTCTGGGCGGCGCCGATCTTGGTCGCGATGCGGACGCCGTCGCGGTTGCCTCGGTCGTGCAGCCAGCGGCCGAGGAGCTGCTCGCTCTCGCGCCCGTGACCTCCCGCCCAGAGGCTGTAGTTGTTCGCGGTGTCGATGAACGTGCCACCGGCCTCGACGAAGCGGTCGAGGATGGCGCGCGAGGTCTCTTCGTCGGTGCGGGTGCCGAAGTTCATGGCACCGAGGCAGAGCGTGGAGACGTCGAAAGACGTGCGGCCGTCGGAGAGGGTGCGGTACTGCATGAGGGTTCCTTTCTCGGGGACGGCTCCACGGTAGAGAGCTATCGGTCCGGCGCTACACTCCAATCACCATGCAGAACACCAGACCGATTCTCGCGTGGGAGACCCTGATCGATCTCGGCTCCGACGTCGACGGCGGCCCGCTGCGCGATCGCGTGGAGTCGGCCCTGCGCCGCGCGATCGATGACGGACGCCTCACCCCCGGCGCCGCGCTGCCGCCGAGCCGGACCCTCGCCGAGACGCTCGGGGTCTCGCGCTGGGTCGTGACCGAGGCGTACGGGCAGCTCGTCGCCGAGGGAGTGCTGGAGGCACGGACCGGTTCGGCGACGCGCGTCGCGGAGAGCCTCGGAGCTCCTCCTCCCCCGCAACCCGCGGGTGCACGGCGACCCGGCCACCCGGGCCGCACGGGTACCACCGGTGCGCGCGAACTCGCGCCCGCGGCCGACACCGCGACCGAGTCCCACACCGCGACGCGGGCACCGGCGCGCTACGACCTGCGGCCCGGCATCCCCGACCTGCGCGCGGTGCC
>NZ_SSDQ01000061.1:0-13673 GCF_004794315.1 Microbacterium sp. PF5
CGAAGTCGATCTCGAAGAACTCGTGGCCGGCGTGGTGGCCGCGCGACCCATGGCCGCGCAGACCATCCAGCCGGTCAACAGCAGCCGCGACATCATGCTGTGTCTCGACGTGTCGGGGTCGATGAGCGAGGTCGACGTCGAGGTGCTGTCGGTGTTCGAGGAGCTGCTGGACGGCTTCGAGGGCGAGCGCATCGGGCTGACGATCTTCAACAGCTCGCCCGTGCAGATCTTCCCCCTGACCGACGACTACGACTTCATCCGCGAGCACCTGACGAGCATGGTGTCGAGCTTCGACTACGTCGACCGCATCCCCGAGCACTGGGTCGGGACCCTCAACGGCGACGGCGCCTCGCTGATCGGCGACGGCCTGGCCGCGTGCGCGATGGGCTTCGACCATCCCGACGACGACCGGTCGCGGTCGGTGATCTTCGCGACGGACAACGAGGTGAACGGCGCCTCGATCGTGACGCTGCAGGAGGCGGCGGCGTACGCCGCGTCGAATGGCGTGCGGGTTTTCGCGATCAACCCGGTCGAGGGCAAGGACGCCGCGGTGAGCGCCGAGCTGACCGCCGCCGCCGAGGCCACCGGCGGCGCGGCCTTCGGTCTGCGCGACACCACGACCGTGTCGGACATCGTCGACCAGGTGCAGGAGCAGGACGCGACGGCGCTGCGCGGTGAGGCGCAGGTGGTGTGGACCGACGCTCCGAACCTGTGGATCGCGGTGCTGTCGGTCGTGGCGCTCGGCTTCGTGCTGCTGGCGTGGAGGGTGCGACTGTGATCTTCCAGCCCGTCCTCCCCCTGATCCTCGTGGTGCTGCTGTGCGGTGCCGTGGCCGCCGCCGCGGTGTGGATGCTGGTGCGCGCACCCCGGGCCGGCGGCGAGCGCGTGACCGACCGCCGTGCGATCGCCGCGCACCGCTCGCTGTGGGCCCTGCGACTGCTGATGGTGCTCGCGTGCTTCGCGATGCTGCTGCGCCCTGGCATCCCCGGCGGCGCGACCCAGACCCTCGCGACCGACACCGACGTCGTGCTGGTGGTCGACACCACCGCCAGCATCGTCGCGGAGGACTGGGACGAGGGCTCTCCGCGGCTCGACGGGGTGCGCGCCGACGTGCGCGAACTGGTCGCGCAGTACCCGGGGGCACGGTTCGCGATGATCACCTCCGACGCGTCCGCCCAGCTGCGGATGCCGCTGACCACCGACACCACCGCGCTGATCGGTTCGCTCGACGTGCTGCGCCCCGAGGTCACCAGCCAGTCGCGCGGCAGTTCGATCGGGGTCGCCGCCGGGCTGCTGGAGGACACGCTGCGCTCCGCCGCCGAGGCCTCGCCGGACCGGTCGCGCATGGTGTTCTACCTCGGCGACGGCGAGCAGACCACGGGCACCACGCCCGAGTCGTTCGACAAGAGCGCGAAGTACACGGATGCGGGGGCGGTGTTCGGCTACGGCACCGCGGAGGGCGGTCCGATGCGGGTGACGAGCGGTGGCGTGAGCGGCGGCGAGGGCGAGTACATCCAGTACGAGGGCTCGGACGCGCTGTCGGTGATCGACGAGCAGAACCTGCAGACCGTGGCCGAGCAGCTGGGCGTGGAGTACCAGCACCGCACCGCCGACACCGAGCCCGTGCTGCCGGAGGCGCCGTCGACGACGACCAGCTACGCCGAATCGGGCGAGGTCGGCAACGTCACAGAGCTGTACTGGATCGCGGCGCTCGTGCTGCTCGCGCTCCTCGGGGTCGAGCTGCTGCGGGCGACCACGCTCATCGCGCGGCTCCGGGGACTCGCACCCGCCCGCCGCCGCGACTCCGTCGACCGCGCACCCGCGAGAGACGGAGGCGGCGCATGACCGCGCACGACGACACGGCGGCCGCGCTGCTGCGGTCCCACCGACGCCGCCGCCGCATCCGCCGCTGGGTGGCCATCGGCACGCTGCCGCTCACTCTCGCCGCACTGCTCGTGGTGGGCAAGATCCTGAGCATGTACGCGTTCGCGCACCAGTCGATCACGTCGTACGTGGTCGACGACTTCGCCGGGTCGGAGTCCGCCGCCCGCGGCCAGGAGTTCCTGAACTGGTTCGAGCCGTACAAGGCGCCGTACAACATCGGCACCGCCCTCGCCGGTGCGGAGGAGCTGCCGGCGGCCAGAGCGGAGCTGGAGCGGGCGCTCGACCTCGCCACCGGACTGGAGGTGTGCGCGGTGCGCATCAACCTCGCGCTGGTCGTGGAGCGGATGGGCGATGCGGCCAGGGCGGACGGCGACGGTGCCGCGGCCGCGGAGCTCTACGGCGAGGCCCTCACGCTCACGGTGGAGACGCCGGAGGAGTGCCGCAGCGAAAAGGCGCAGCAGCAGTCGCCCGACCCGCAGCGCGACATGTCCGACACCCTCGACGGCGCGGAGGACCGGCTCAAGCAGAAGCAGCAGGAGCAGGAACAGGAGCAGCAGCCGCAGGAGCCCGAGGAGCAGGAGCAGGAGGAGCAGCCACAGCCGTCCGACGACAAGCTGCAAGACCTCCAGGACAAGCTCAACCAGGGCACGCAGGAGCGCGACCAGCAGCAGGGCGACGATCCGGGCGGCTCGGGAACGGACAAGCCATGGTGAGCGACAACGAGCGTCAGCGCGCCCGCTATGTGGGCGGGGCCGAGGGCGCGCCGCCCGTCCCTCCCCCCGGCGGGTATGCGGGGGCCAAGCGGCGACAGCCCGACCTCACACCTCCGCCGCTGCCCGCGGCACCGGTCGACGAGAAGCGCACCCCGGGCTCCGCGTTCGGCTGGATCGCCCTCGTCGCGGCGATCCTGTTCTCCCTGACCCTGCTCGGGGTGCTGGCCGCCGGCGGCACCGACCTGCTGTACGGGGTCACGTTCCTCGCCCTGCAGCTGGTGGTGCTCGGCGTCGTGGTCGCGGCGCTGTTCTCCCCGGGTGCACGACGGCTCGGCGCGATCGCCTTGGTGGTGACGGTGCTGCTGAACGTCGCGACCGTCGGCGCGCTGAGCGCCCTGCGCACGTCCGCCTCGGGCGACTACGAGGGCGTGAAGACCGCGGAGCAGCGGCACGCGGAGGGGTATCCGGGCATCAAGGGCACCGACCCCCAGCAGGCACTGTCGCAGCAGTCGCTGGAGGAGGTGCGGGCCACGGCCGACGAGCTGTTCGCGGATGTGCGCGCCCGGCTCACGGACGAGTTCGGCTACACGTGGACGCCGGTGGGCGCGGAAGACCTGCGGCCGGAGCGCAACGGCTACGGCGGCGAGTCGATGCTGTACGAGTTCACGACGGCCGCGTGGGCGACGAACGAGCCGGTGCAGGACTACGACCGCAAGCTCGAGGTCATGCGGGTGGTGAACGAGGTCGTGCTCGACCACGGGCTGTGGGATCTGTACGCGTTCAACGACCCGGCGAACTCGGGCATCGACCCGTCGATGATCGCGAAGCTCTACGGCAGCGACGACCCGCGCACGCAGACCACCTGGGAGTACTACACCGAGAACTACCCGGATCCGCTGCGGTTCTACGCCAACATCTACGACCTGTCGAACGACGTCGACGGCGGTTTCCGCACCTCGCGGGAGGCGCAGAGCGCCCGCACCGGCGAGCCACTGGAGGGCCTGCAGCTCGTGGTGATCGCGAGCGCCGTGCTGAGCGAGGCAGACCGTGCCGAGTTCCAGGAGAAGCTGCAGGACTACCCCGGCTTCGAGTGACCTCAGTCAGTCGCGCTGCCTACTCGTCGGTGTCCGCCTGGCGCCGGATGAACCTGTCCATGTTGGGCACCGTGAAGCTGACGTACCCCCGACGTTCGGCATAGATGATCCCCTTCTCGATGAGAGACTGCCGAACGGGACTCAAGGACGTCGCCGCGGTTCCGAGCTGCTCCGCGATCGCCGACGTGCTCGCCATGTCTCCCCCTCCCACGTCCACCATCGCGCGCAAGTACTGCCGCTCACCGGGAGTCGTGCGATCCCACCGAGCCGGGAAGAAGCTCTGATCGAGATCGGCGTTGCCTTCGGCGATTCCCGCGACGGCGATCTCACGATCGATGTTCCGATCGGGGGCGATGTCCCAGACGGCTTTCCCGAACGTCTGAAGGAAGAACGGGTACCCCTGCGCCTCGCCGAGGATCGCCTCCAACGCATCATCGGAGATCTTCGCTCCCAGCGCCGTCGCTGGGTTTCTGACCGCGGCTCTCGCTTCTTCGTCCGGCAGCGCCCCGACCTCGCGGATCGTGAACCGCTCCGCGTAGGAGCGGGCCTCCGCGAGCGTGCGGCGAAGCGTCGACAGTCCCGCTCCGATGATGAAGAATGGCCAATCCGACTGCACGGCGCGATGCTGAACGGCGAGGAGCGCCGTCAGCAGATCGACATCCAGGTCCTGCATCTCGTCGACGAAGATCGCCAACGCACTGTTGTTCTTCCTCAGCGGCTCAGCCAGGTCGGCCACGAGTTCTTCGAGATCGACTTCGAGGAGCCCGGAGTTCGCACGATGGTCGGAGCGGTCCACGCCGAGGTTCATCGACACGCCCGCGACGGTGAACGAGAACGCCGAGATCGTCGAGATCGCCGTCTTGACCTCCTCGACGGCGGAACGGAATCGAGCCATCTGCCGTCCTGCCATGGCGATGCCTCGTCCGAGCGACTGACGAACGGCCAGCCGCCCGGACTGACCCGGCCTGGCTTCGAGCTGGACCGTCACCCATCCGGCGCGGCCGACCAGCTGCTGTAACTCATTGAGGAGGACGGTTCTTCCCACTCCGCGGAGGCCGTACATGATGAGACCGCCCGGCTCCGGGTCGGAAAGGGTCGAACGCGGGCTGCACCTGGGCAATCTAGATCGTTATTGATCTCTATTGCAGAATACGAATATTTCGAGTGACCTCAGTCCCCGAGGGCGAGCAGCATTCGCGCCGCCACGTATCGAGCCTGCCCGAGCGGAGTACGGGGATCGTAGCCTAGGGTCTCGATCAGTGCCGTGAGCCGCTCCTGCACGCTCGAGTGATGCCGTCCCAGACGCACGGCAGCGGCGCGCACGCTGTGCTCGTCCACGACCGCATCGAGCAGTTCGCGATGGCGGGCGTCGATGCGGCTGAGGGCCACCACGTCGGGATGCCGGGAATCGCCGTCCGCGGTCTGCGCGACCAGGAGCAGGACGCCCAGGTCGGTCGCGTCGACGAACGGTCGCTCATCGCTGGTCAGCCGGACGGCCACGAGCGCCGCCGACCAGGACGAAGGCAGGTTCTCTGCACGCGCGACCGTGCCCGCACCGAGCCGCACCGCGCCGGAGGCCTCCCATGCGGACGCCGGCTCGACGTCGGCGGGGAGAATCGTCGCCCGCGTGAGGCCGTGGCGAGTGGCGACGATCGCCGACGCGTGCGCGGGCGACGGCGACGGATCGGGCGGCGACGCCACCACCCGCAGTGCTCCCGGGGCGAGACGCAGTCGGGGCAGCACCGCCGCCCGCTCGTCGACGGCCGCGTAGGAGCTGATGGCGAGCTCGACGGCGCCGTCCTCGCCGACCCGTCGCCGAGCGCGGATGATGCCGAGCGCGAGAGCGAGGCGTTCCAGGATCATCGCGTCGTTCGTGTGCAGCTCACCCTCCCGCTCGATCCAGACCACCGCGTCCGGGCCGCTCTCGCGCGTCGGCCAGGTCGAGGACAGCACGACGGGATCGATGCGGACGCCGTCGGCGCGGACGCGCACGACCTGCGCACCATCCCTCTGGCCGACCGTCGCGCCGCTGAGCACGGCCGCACCCCTGAGCATGCTCTCCACGCCGACGGAGCGGGAGACCAGCGCGTCGAAGTACGTCACTACCTTCAGAGTCTCGCTGGCATCGGGATCGAGGGCGGTGATCCGCCCCAGCAGATCTTGCATGTCGGGCTCCATCGCGCGGGGGTTCCACCCTACTGCGGCCGCTCCCGTCGCCGTCTCCTCGCTCCCGGCGCTGGCGGGCGACGGAACGGGCGACGGGAGCGGGTCGAGCAGGGGCTCAGGCGAGCAGGCGGTTCACCCAGTTGTCGCGGGCGGCCAGCATGGCCTGCGCGACGGCGGCATGCGGGGCGAACATGTCGAAGCCGTGGAAGCCCCCCGCCCAGACGTGCAGCTCGGCGTGCACGCCCGCTTCCCAGAGCTTCGTGGCGTAGGCGACGTCCTCGTCGCGGAAGACCTCCGCGCTGCCGCAGTCGATGAACGCGGGCGGGAGACCGCTGAGGTCGGTGGCCCTGGCCGGTGCCGCGTAGATCGAGACGTCGTCGCCGCCCCGCCGGTCACCCAGGAGCGCCGTCCATCCGGTGAGGTTGGAGCCGCGGTCCCACACCCCGATGCCGTCGATCTGCCGCGTCGAGACGGTGGCGTCGCGGTCGTCGAGCATCGGGTAGATCAGCAGCTGCCCGATCAGCTCGGGGCCGCGCCGGTCTCGGGCGAGGAGCGCCGTGCCGGCCGCCAGGCCTCCGCCGGCGCTGCCCCCGCCGATCAGCAGGCGGGTCGGGTCGATGCCGAGCTCGTCCGCGTGGTCGGCCGCCCAGCGCAGCCCCGCGTAGCAGTCCTCCACCGGGTAGGGATCCGGGAACTCGGGGGCCAGCCGGTACTCGACGGTCACGATGACGCCGTTGTAACGCTCGGCCCAGTCCAGGAAGCCGACCACGCCGAGCCAGCGGTTCCCGATGATCATGCCGCCGCCGTGGGTGTGGAAGAAGCCGGGCCCGGTGCCGGTGCGGCCCTGCTTCTCGATCACCGACACCACGATCTCTCCGTCGTCGTGGCTGGTGATCGACACGTCGCGCCAGGTGAAGCCGCGCTCCGAGAGCACCGAGAAGATCTCGTCCTCGCCGCTGACGGGGCTCTCGCGCAGGAGCGGGATCATGTCGGCGGTGAGCGTGGGGGGCAGTTGGTCGCCGACCAGGGCGAGGGCCGCCTCCAGCTCGGGGTCGAACGGGGGACGGGCGAGCGTGTCGGTCATCAGAACTCCTTTGTCCTCGCCACCGACGCGGTGGCATGCCCCCAGGATCGTGCGGGCCGCACCCGAGGGTAACCCGCCACCTGCGGCGGATACGGGCCGATCACTCCGCCGTCCGTCGGGGTGCTGCGAGGATGGCGGGATGCGGCAGGGTGCGGTCGGGACGGTGCGGCTGGTCGAGCGCGACGGGCGCCGGCTGGTCGAGAAGCGGTTGTCCGACCCGGCGCGTCACGACACCGAGGTGCGCGCGCTGCGTGCCCTCGCGGATTCGGGGCTGCCGGTGCCACAGGTCGTGGAGGAGGGCGCCGGAGTGATCCTGATGACCGAGCTGCCCGGCGCCCGACTGGACGAGGGTGATGCGGACACGCGGCTCGCCGCACTGCGGGCGTCGGCCGTCCTCCTCCGGCGGCTGCACGACCTCGTCGCCCCAGAGGACCTGCCGCCCGCGCCCGACGACGCCGCGATCATCGCCCGGTACCGCGCCGCCGACGGTCCTGCCCTTCCCCTGGCGATCCCGCCCTCGGCCGGCGTCGTCTTCTGCCACGGGGACTGGACCGACGGCAACGTGCTCGCGGCGGACGGCCGCATCACCGGTGTCGTGGACTGGGAGGCCGCGCACGCGGGCGATCCGGTGCGCGAGCTGTCCCGCGCGGCATGGGGCGCCGCGCGCAAGGATCCCCGCTCGGCCGATGCGCTGATCGAGGGGTACGGCGCCGACCCCGCGGCGGTGCGGGCGTGGTTCCCGATCCACGCCGCGGAGCTCTGGCTGTGGTTCGCCGAGGCCGGTCCACCCGAGTACTTCGCGCAGCTCACGGCCGAGTTGCGCGCCTGGCCGGGCTGAACGAAGCCGGGCCGAACGAAGGAGCCTCGTCCGGTCCGGGCGATGGGCCCTCGAACATCCACCGGCCGCTGGCTACACTGGCGCCACACGGAGGGAGCATCCGCATGATCCGAGAGCTCGAGCCCGATCAGTCCTACGAACTGCTGACCACCACCACGGTCGGCCGCATCGGATTCCTGCACGACGGCCGCGTGCACATCCACCCGGTCAACTACGCCCTGTCCGGCCGCGACATCCTGTTGCGCACCTCGGCGGAGGGGCTGCTGGCCGCCGTGACGACGGTGCCGGCGGCGGTCGCGTTCGAGGTCGACTATCACGACCCGCTGGGCGCCACGGCGTGGAGCGTGCTGATGCACGGCACCCTGTCGCGCGCGCCCGAGGAGGATGCGGCCGGCATCTCGGCCCGCGTGCACCCGTGGGCCGGAGAGGACCGCGACCTGGCCCTGCTGCTGCACATCGAGACGATGTCGGGCCGCAGCGTGCAGCGCGACAGCCGCACCCCGAAGGTCTGACCCCGCGTCAGGACGCGAAGGCGAGCCCCGCGGCGAGCGCGAAGCCGAGCACGGTCGCGAGCCCGGTCGACTCCTTGGCCTTGGACTGCGCCTCGGGCACCATCGAGTCGACGAGCATGACCAGCAGCGCGCCGGCCGCGAAGCCGCTCGCCCCGGAGCGGAACACGTCGCCGGTCACACTGGCGAGGGCGAACCCGGCGACCGTGGCGGCGGCGCACGCCACCGCGACCCCCAGCCACAGCAGCAGCACGCGCGACTTCGCCATCCCGCCGTCGAGCAGGTCGGCGGCGGACCCGATCGACTCCGGCAGGTTCGACACCAGGATGGCGACCACGAGCGCGATGCTCACCGGCTCCCCCGAGGCCAGACCGATGCCGAGCACGAGCTGCTCGGGAATGCCGTCCAGCAGAGCGCCGACGGCGAGCTGCCCGCCCCCGGCCTGCCCCTTCGTGCGGGCGGCGCGGGCGTCAAGGATGCGGGCGGCGACGTAGTAGCTGAGGGCGCCGAGCGCGACACCGGCCACGAGGGGGAGCGGTCCGCCGCGGTCCAGCCCCTCCTCCCACAGCTCGAACGCGATGGAGGCCATGAGGGCTCCCGCGCCGAAGCCGAGCACGATGCCGAGCCAGCGCGGCGGCCAGGTGCGCAGCAGGGCCAGGACCGCACCGACGAACAGCGGCGCCGCGGCGACGGCTCCCCACAGGATCGCTCCACCCATACGCACCTCCGGCCCCACTCTGGCACGGGAAGAGGACTTCGGACGCCAAGCCCCGGCGTGGCCGTCCACGACCAGAACCCGGCGCACGGCGATGCGCTCGACGTCACCCGCGGGCGGGCGCTGGGACTGGCGGGCGGCACTCGGTGTGCAGGTACGCCTGATCTGACGCACGGAAAGGCGACACGCCGCCCGCCGATAGACTGGAAGGCATGTCCAAGGTCCTCCAGTCCCTGCCCGTCGGCGAGCGCGTCGGCATCGCCTTCTCCGGAGGACTCGACACCTCCGTCGCCGTCGCCTGGATGCGCGACAAGGGTGCGGTGCCGTTCACCTACACGGGCGACCTGGGGCAGTACGACGAAGACGACATCGCATCGATCCCCGGCCGCGCGCTGGAGTACGGCGCCGAGGCCTCCCGGCTGATCGACTGCAAGACCGCGCTGGTCGAGGAGGGCTTCGTCGCGCTGTCGTGCGGCGCGTTCCACATCCGCTCCGGCGGCAAGACCTACTTCAACACCACGCCCCTGGGCCGCGCCGTGACGGGCACGCTCCTGGTGCGCGCGATGCGCGAGGACGGCGTCGACATCTGGGGCGACGGCTCCACCTACAAGGGCAACGACATCGAGCGGTTCTACCGCTACGGCCTGCTGGCCAACCCGCGTCTGCGCATCTACAAGCCGTGGCTCGACGCCGACTTCGTGACCGAGCTCGGCGGCCGCAAGGAGATGAGCGACTGGCTCGTCGCCCACGACTTCCCGTACCGCGACTCCGCCGAGAAGGCGTACTCGACCGACGCGAACATCTGGGGCGCGACGCACGAGGCGAAGACGCTGGAGCACCTGGACGTGTCGCTGGAGACCGTCGACCCGATCATGGGCGTGAAGTTCTGGGACCCGTCCGTCGCGATCGAGTCCGAGGACGTGTCGGTCACGTTCGAGGGCGGCCGTCCCGTCGCGATCAACGGCGTCGAGTTCGCCGACCCGGTGGCGCTCGTGATGGAGGCGAACGCGATCGGCGGACGTCACGGCCTGGGCATGAGCGACCAGATCGAGAACCGCATCATCGAGGCGAAGTCGCGCGGCATCTACGAGGCCCCGGCCATGGCGCTGCTCTTCATCGCGTACGAGCGCCTGGTCAACGGCATCCTCAACGAGGACACCCTCGCGACCTACCACGAGCAGGGCCGCCGCCTCGGCCGCCTCATGTACGAGGGCCGCTGGCTCGAGCCGCAGTCGCTCATGCTGCGCGAGTCCATCCAGCGCTGGGTCGGCTCGACGATCTCCGGCACGGTCACGATCCGCCTGCGCCGCGGCGACGACTGGACGATCCTCGACACGGTCTCCCCGAACCTGTCGTACGGCCCGGAGAAGCTGTCGATGGAGCGCGTCGGCGACGCCGCGTTCGGTCCGGTCGACCGCATCGGTCAGCTCACGATGCGCAACCTCGACATCGCCGACTCGCGCGCACGCCTCGAGCAGTACGCGGGACTCGGCCTCGTCGGCGGCGCCACGGGCGAGCTCGTCGGTCGCGTGACCGCGGGCGAGTCCGCCGAGATCACGGGCGCCGTCGAGGGCTCGGTCTCCGAGGCCGACGAGACGCTGGCCGACGCGGTGGACACGGCATCGGAGCGCGCGGCCTTCGACTCCGGCACCGACTGAGCACGGTCACGACGAAGGGGCGCTCCACGCGGAGCGCCCCTTCGTCGTGTCAGGCGTCGGCCGGCGGCACGTCCACGTGGCGGCTGCGCTCCTCGGCGCGGTCGATGACCGCAGGGAGCACGGTGTCGAACAGGGTGATGAGAGCGGCGCGCGTGCCGACCGCGTCGCGCTGCGTCATGGCGAGACCGATCCCGGCGGTGGCCGAGCGGAGTGCCGCGAAGTCGAAGTCGCCCCTCGCCTGCGCGCTGAAGCGACGGATCTGCGGGCCGAGGAACTCGATCACGTTCGAGCGCGTGGCGTTTCCCTCGATGCGCGCGTACGCCACCGCGATCGTGCGCAGGGCGGCGCTGAACGCGGCGACGTCGGACGCATCCACGGCAGACGTCATGTCCTCCAGCAGCTCCGACAGATAGGTCACGTCGTCGTCGCCCATGAGCGGGGTGGCGTGTCGCACCGAGCCGATCCAGACGTCGCCGAACAGGGCGATCGCGTCGCGCACGTCGTCGAGGTCGATCGGAGCGACCCGGGTGAAGCGATTGCGCTGCATGTCCACGAGGCCCAGCTCGGCAAGGCGGTCGAGCGCATGCCGCACGGGCGTCTTCGAGGTCCCGAGAGCGTCGGCGAGCTCGTGATCCCGCAGCCGCTCCCCCGGTCGCAGCTCGCCCGTCACGATCGCTTCGCGCAATCGGTCGTACACGTCGTCGCTCATCGTCCGCCGCTCCAGCGGACTGTCCATCCCAGGCACACCGCACCCCTCTCCGTCATGGCGGTTCCCCCCGCCTCCTCGGACACCGCTGCCGTCGGATTCGCTCCGATCCACAGGGCCCCCCTGAATCCGCGCCCGAGCGCAACGCGTAACATAACACAGTTGAAATGGGAAGGACCGACATGTCAGCGCGGCCGTAGCGACCAGCGATCCGAGAACTATCTTGCACAACCTTGTGCATGAAAAGTATCCTGGATGCATGACCACCCGTGCCCCCCGCCGCGACGCCGTGGAGAACCGCGCCGGCATCCTCGCCGCCGCCCGCGCCGCCCTCGCCCTGGACCCGCACGCCTCGATCGACGCCATCGCCCGTAGCGCCGGCCTGTCGCGCCGCACGCTCTACGGCCACTTCGACGACCGCGAGGCACTGATCCGCGAACTCGTCTCCAGCGGCGCGCAGCGCTTCAACGCCATCGCCGCCTCGGTCGACGACGCCGACCCCCGCGTCGCCCTCGCCCGCCTCGCCTCCCTGCTGTGGCGGGAGGCCGTGCACGTGCAGGTCGCCGCGGCCCTCGCCCTCGACGAGGCGCACGTCACCCACACGGCCGCGGCGCTCTCCCCGCTTCGCGACACCCTGGCGGCCCTGGTGCGGTCGGGGCAGGACGCCGGCAGCTTCCGCACCGACCTGAGCGGACCGACGCTGGCGCGGCTCATCGAAGAGATCGCCCGCACCGTCGTCTCGCGCACCGAGGCCGCCGACCCCGCCACGGGCGACCTCGCCGTGCGCGCGGTCCTGAGCATCGCCGGGCTGTCGTGGCGTGAGGTCGACGAGCTGCTCTCCGACCACCCGGAGCTCGCCGCGACCGGGCAGGAGGTCCGCGCATGAGAATCGCCCTGCACGAGGTGAGCAAGGGCCGCAACGGCCAGGCGCTCCCGGTCACGAGTCTGGAGTTCCACACGGGGGCCGTGCGCTACGCCCTCGCCGAGACCGAGCAACGGCCCACCGTGCTCGGCCTCATCGCGAGCGGGCGCATGCGCCCCGACAGCGGGCGGGTGAGCATCGACGGGGCGAGCGACGCCAAAGACCTGCGCCACCGCGTCGCCCTCGTCGACGCCCCCGATGTCAGCGACCCCCACCCCGACATCACGCTCGCGGGGGTCGTGGGCGAGGAGCTGATGTTCGCCGGGGCCGGTGCCACCCCGCTGCACGCGCGGCGCTGGCTCGCGCGACTCGGGTTCGAGGAGCTCGCGCCGGTCCCCATCGGGAACATCGACCCCGCCGCGCGCGTGCGCCTGCTGTGCGAGCTCGCAGTCCTGCGGCGCGGTGTGGAGGGCATCGTGCTCGTCGCCCCCGACCGCCACGGCGGAAGCCCGGACGGCTGGTGGCGCATCGCGGGCGAGTTCGCCGACCGCGGCTACGCGATGCTCGTGATCGTCGGGGGCTCGGCCGCCGTGGCCCTCGAGCGCATGCACGAGCTCGACGCCGTCAACGCCTCCGGCCCCGTCGAGCCGCTGGTCCTCGCCTCACCCGACCCCGCACCCGCACCCGAGCCAGCACCCGAGCCGGTACCCGCACCCGAGCCAGCACCCGAACCCGAACCCGCACCCGAGGCCGAGGCCGAAGAGAGAGGAGACGCGCGATGAAGGTCCCGTCCATGATCGCCGCCGAGCTCCGGCGTCTCACCGCCAGCCGGATGGGCATCCTCGCCCTGGTCGCCCTGGTCTGCGTGCCCATCCTCTACGGCGGCCTGTACCTGTGGGCCAACCAGGACCCGTACGCCAAGTTCCCCGAGGTGCCCGTGGCCCTCGTGGTCGACGACGAGGGCGCCCCCGCCCCCACGACGGGCACGGAGTCCGCGACCGGCGAGACCGTGAACTACGGCGAGGAGGTGGCCGAGAACCTCCTCGACGGCAACGCGTTCGACTGGCAGCGGATGACCGCCGATGAGGCCGCCGACGCACTGCGCCACGGCACGGTCGACTTCACCGTCACCATCCCGTCGGACTTCTCCGCCGCCCTCACCTCGGCCGCGGGCACCGACCCGCACCAGGCGCGCATCGAGCTGGAGACCAACGACGCCAACAACTACCTCGCCTCCTCCATGGGCACGCAGGCGGTCGAGAAGATCCGCAGCTCCGTCGCCGAGATGGTCGGCAGCGAGGCCGCCGAACGGCTGCTCACCGGGCTGAGCGACATCCGCGACAGCCTCGTGTCGGCGACCGACGGCGCGAGCCAGCTCGCCGACGGCGCCGGAACCGCCGCGTCGGGCAGCTCCGCCCTCGCCGACGGCACCGCCCAGCTCGCC
>NZ_SSDQ01000062.1:0-18227 GCF_004794315.1 Microbacterium sp. PF5
CGCCGCCGCCGACGCCGCGGAGTTCGAGCGCATCCTCGCCGCAGCCGCGCTCACCGGCACCCCCGCGACCCCCGCGACCTCCGGCACGCCCGCGACCCCCGCACTCACCGGCACCCCCGCACGCCCCGCGACCCCGGGCGACGGCACCGAGCTGCGCCGTCGCGTGCGGCACCGCAACGACCCCCTGCGCGGCTCCATCCTCTCCCCCGACACCTGGCGGCAGACCGCCGAGGCCCTCCGGCGCGCACGATGACCGCAGCCCGGGCCGTCGAGCCTCGTCGCGCGCCGTGGCGGCTGCTCGCCGTCGCGTCCGCGGTGCTGCTCGTGGTCGCGGTGCTCGTGCTGTGCAGCGGCGGTCCCGCGCACGCCGAGGTGCTGCCCGACGACCAGGGCGAGGGCGTCTCGATCGACATCAACGGCGTCGACGGCAGCCCGTCCGGCTCCATCCTCACGCTGCTCGGCATCACGCTGCTGTCGGTCGCTCCGGCGCTGCTGCTGATGATGTCGTCGTTCACGAAGATCTTCGTGGTGCTGGCGATGACCCGCAACGCGCTGTCCCTGCCGACGATCCCGCCGAACCAGGTGCTGGCGGGCCTGTCGCTGTTCCTGTCGCTGTTCATCATGTGGCCCGTGCTCACCGAGATCAACACGCTCGCGGTGCAGCCCTACATCGACGGCGCCCTCACGTTCACGCAGGCGGTCGACATCGGCCAGGGCCCGCTGCGCGAGTGGATGCTGCACTACACGCGCGAGGAGGACCTCGCGCTCATGACCCGCATGGCCGGTCAGGACAACCCCGACGACGCGGCGAGCGTGCCGATGTACACCCTGATCCCCGCGTTCATGATCTCCGAGCTGCGGGCCGCGTTCATCATCGGCTTCGTGATCTTCGTGCCGTTCCTGGTGATCGACCTGGTCGTGGCGGCCGCGCTGATGTCGATGGGCATGATGATGCTCCCGCCGGTCATGATCTCGCTGCCGTTCAAGATCCTGCTGTTCATCCTCGTGGACGGCTGGGGGCTCATCATCAAGGCCCTCCTGGAGAGCTACGGAGGTGTGGGATGAGCCCGGAGGCCGTGCTCGACATCGGCGCGCAGGGGCTGCTCATCGCGGCCAAGCTCGCCGCGCCCATGCTCGTGACCGCGCTCGTGGTGGGCTTCGCGATCTCGCTGCTGCAGTCCATCACCCAGGTGCAGGAGGTGACGCTGTCGTTCGTGCCGAAAATCGTCGCGGTGGGCATCGCCCTGCTGATCGCGGGCAACTGGATGATCGCGGAGATCATCGCCTTCACGAACGAGATGTTCGCCCGGATCCCGGCACTGCTGAGCGGGTGAGCGCGTGTACATCCCGATCGACTTCGCGTGGCTGGAGGCCACGATGCTCGCGGCCGTGCGCATCACGGCGTTCATCATGATCGCCCCGCCGTTCTCCTACGGCGCGATCCCGGTGCGCGTGAAGGCCATGCTGTCGATCGGGCTGTCCCTCGCGGTGGGCGCGGCCGTCGCCCCCGGCTACGAGCCGCTGGACACCGGCGCGTTCCTCGGCGCGCTCGTGCTCCAGGTGCTCACCGGCGCGCTGCTGGGTTTCCTGGTGATGATGTGCTTCGCGGCGCTGCAGGCCGCCGGCAGCCTGATCGACGTGTTCGGCGGGTTCCAGCTCGCCCAGGCGTTCGACCCGGCGGCGATGGTCAACGGCGCCCAGTTCACCCGCCTGTTCCACCTGACGGCGCTGACGCTGCTGTTCGCCTCCGGCGGCTACCAGCTGATCCTCGCAGGGCTCGCGCGCAGCTTCGACGCGGTGCCCGTCGACGGCATCTTCGCGGTCGCCGGGCCCGTCGAGCTGCTCGTGGACGGGGTGTCGCAGATGGTGCTCGCGGCCGTGCAGATCGCGGGCCCGCTCGTGCTCGTGCTGTTCCTGGCCGACGTGGGCCTCGGCCTGATCACCCGGGTCGCGCCCGCGCTGAACGCCTTCGCGATGGGCTTTCCGGTGAAGATCCTGCTGACCCTGCTGCTCGCCGGTGCCGTGTACCTGGCGTTCCCCGGCATCATCGACGCGCTCGCCTCCCAGGCCTTCCGGCTGATGCAGGGGGTGACGCCGTGAGCGACGCCGACAGCGGGGAGCGCAGCGAGAAGGCGACCGACAAGCACCTGCGCGAAGCCCGGCAGAAGGGTCGCCTCGCCCGCAGCCAGGACCTCACGGCGTGGCTCGGCATCGGCGCCGCGGCCGTCATGATGCCCGCCGCGATCGCTGCGGGCACCGCCGCGGGCACCGAGCAGCTCATCTCGCTCACCTCGCTCATGCGGACGCCGTCGCCCGAGGCCGCGCTCGGCGCGCTGGGCCGCGGGCTCGCGTCGGTCCTGCCCACGCTCGGCGCGCTGCTGGCCGCCGTCGCGGTCGTCACCCTGCTCGGCGCGGTGGTGCAGGGCGGCGTGCACCTGCGCAAGCTCACCGGACGCTACGAGCAGTTCAACCTCGTCTCGGGCATGCGGCGGGTGTTCGGCCTGCAGGCGCTCTGGGAGGGCGCGAAGGCGCTGCTCAAGACGGCAGCGATCGCGCTCGCGCTGTGGTTCGTGATCGCCGGGCTCATGCCGGTGCTGACCGCGAGCGGCGCGCACTCGATCTCCCGTCTGCTGGGCACCGCGGCCGAGGGCACCGCCGCCCTCCTGCAGACCGCGATCGGCGTGGGCCTGGTCCTCGCCGCGATCGACCTGTTCGTGGTGATGCGCCGCAACCGCAAGCACACGCGCATGACCAAGAAGGAAGTGCGCGACGAGAACAAGAACTCGGAGGGCGACCCCCTGATCCGCCAGCAGCGCCGGTCGCGCCAGCTCGCCGTGAGCCGCAACCGGATGATCGCGGCGGTCGCGAACTCCGACGTCGTGGTGGTCAACCCCACCCACATCGCGATCGCACTGAGCTACGAGGCCGGCACCTCCGCGCCCCGCGTGGTCGCGAAGGGCAGCGGGGTGATCGCCGAGCGCATCCGCGAGAAGGCGCTCGAGGCCGGGGTGCCCCTCGTGCGCGACATCACCCTCGCGCGATCCCTGCACGCCGCGTGCGAGCTGGGACACGAGATCCCCGAAGACCTGTACAACGCCGTGGCGCGCGTGCTCGTGTTCGTCGACGCCCTGCGGCGTCGCGGCGCCGCCCGCGGCATCCACTCGCTCCCCTACCGGAGGACCGCATGAAGAAGATGCTCACCACGCTGATGGTGCCGATCGGGGTGGTCGGCATCATCATGCTGCTCGTCGTCCCGGTGCCGCCGTTCCTGCTCGACGTGCTCATCATCCTCAACATCATGTTCGCGCTGGTGATCCTGCTCACGTCGATGTTCGTGAAGAAGCCGCTCGACTTCTCGGTGTTCCCCTCGCTGCTGCTGGTGGCGACGCTGTTCCGTCTCGGCCTGAACGTCGCGTCCACCCGGCTCGTGCTGGGCGAGGCGTACGCGGGGCAGGTCATCGAGGCGTTCGGGGCCATCGCGGTCGGCGGCTCGCTCATCATCGGCGCGGTCGTGTTCCTCATCCTCGTGGTCATCCAGTTCGTCGTCGTCACGAAGGGTGCCGAGCGCGTGGCCGAGGTCGGCGCCCGGTTCACGCTCGACGCGATGCCCGGCAAGCAGATGGCCATCGACGCCGATCTCAACGCGGGACTCATCACCGACACGGAGGCCAGGCAGCGCCGCGCCGAGGTGGCCGCGGAGGCCGACTTCTACGGCGCCATGGACGGTGCCTCGAAGTTCGTGAAGGGCGACGCGATCGCCGGGCTCGTCATCATCATCATCAACATCGTCGGCGGCATCGCGATCGGGCTCGTGCAGCACGGCATGTCGATCGACCAGGCCGTGAGCACGTACAGCCTCCTGACGATCGGCGACGGCCTGGTCACGCAGATCCCGGCCCTGCTCATGGCCGTGTCGACCGGCATGATCGTGACCCGTTCGACCGCCGAGACCGAGATGGGCACGGCCGCATCGGCCCAGCTCGGGCAGTCCCGCAACGCGCTGCTGATCGCCGGGTGCGCGGCCATCATCATGTCGCTCATCCCGCACATGCCGATGCTGCCGTTCGTCGCGATCGGGGCGCTGCTGCTCCTGGTCGCCCAGCGCATCACCGCCACCAGGAAGCGGGAGGCGGCCGAAGCCGCGAAGGCACCGGTGACGCCGCCTGCGGAGCAGCCGGAGGAGCTGATCGAACGCATGCGCGTGCACCCGCTCGAGATCCTCCTCTCGCCCGACATCGTCGACCTGGTCACCGGCGGCCCCGACGACCTGCTCGCGCGCGTGAAGGCGCTGCGGCGGCGCATCGCGCTCGACCTCGGCCTGGTCACCCCGCCCGTCCGCACGCGCGACAGCATCGAGCTGCCGCAGGCCACGTACGTGATCCGCATCGCCGGGGTGGAGACCGGGCGCGGGACCGCGCCGGGCGGATCGGTGCTCGCGCTCGGCTCGGGACTCGAGTCGCTGCCCGGCGCCGCAGCCCTCGACCCCGTGTTCGGGTTGGAGGGCAAGTGGATCCCGATGGAGATGCGGCACAGCGCCGAGTTCGCCGGAGCGACCGTGATCGACCGGGCCAGCGTGATCGTCACGCACCTGTCGAGCGTGATCCAGACGCACGCCGCGCGGCTGCTGTCGCGGGAGGACGTGCGCCAGCTCACCGACGCGCTCAAGCAGGTGTCGCCGTCGGCGGTGGAGGAGCTCACGCCCGCGCAGCTCTCACTCGCCGAGGTCCAGCGCGTCCTGCAGGGGCTGCTCGCGGAGCGCGTGCCGATCAACGACCTCGGCCGCATCTACGAGGCGCTGGCCCTGCGCGCCAAGACCTCGACCGACCCGGAGGGGCTGATCGAGGCCGCCAGGGCCGCGCTCGGCCCGGCGATCGCCGCGCGCTTCGCGGAGAACGGCGTGCTGCGGGTGGTCATGATCAACCCGCTGCTGGAGCAGGCGATGCTGGAGAGCCTGCGGCCGGGCGACGACGGCACCCAGATCGTGTTCGAGCCGCAGCGCATGGAGGCCGTGATCGCCTCGGTCAAGCAGGCGGTCGCCGCGCAGGCGGACGGGCCGGAACCGGTGCTGGTGTGCGCGCCGTCGCTGCGGCCGGCCGTACGACGGCTGGTGTCGGCGCAGACCGACGGCCTGCCGGTGCTGTCGTACAGCGAGGCCACCGCGGCGCCGCTGACGATCGAGACCATCGGCGTGGTGCGCGACGCCTCGACCGCGTCGCTGGGGCCCGCCCCCGTCGCACCAGTAGGCTGATCGAATGCTGGTGTTGACGAGGCGGATCGGTGAGAGCGTGCGCATCGACGGCGAGATCGAGGTCACGCTGCTCGACATCAAGGGCGACAGCGTGCGGATCGGCGTGAAGGCCCCGCGGGAGACGCGCATCCAGCGCACCGAGATCATCGAGGCCGTCGGCGCCGAGAACGTCTCCGCCGCCGCCGACACCGACGCCACCGCCGAGGGGGCCATCGCCGCCGCGCTCGCGCGCGGCCGCGAGCACCGCCGGTCCTAGCCGTTCACACCGGCGAGAGGTCGGCGGACACGGCGCGCTTCCACTGGTCGCCGCCGGCCGCACGTGCCCGGTCCGCGGCGGCGGCCGCCGCCGCCAGCAGCGCGTCGTAGTCGTAGCCGGCGACGCTCGAGGTGGCCCAGCCGATGCTGGCCGAGGAGCGGATGCCGCTCACCGGCGCATCCGTGTCGATGACCGAGATCCGGGACAGGATCGCGCGCAGGTGGAAGCGCACGGCCTCGTCGCTGCCGCGGATCAGCACGACGACCCGGTCGTCACTCACCCGTTCCGCGTCGGCGGTGGTGGGCAGCGCCTCCTGGACGTCGGCGTGGAAGCGGTCGACGATCCGGCGGAAGGCCCCGCTGCTCGACGCCTCGCGCAGGTCGGCGGGGTCGTCCAGCCGCACGTCCAGCACCGACCACGCCCCGTCGTTCTGCGCCTCGGCCTTGCGCAGGCGGGCCCTGGCACGGTCGGCCGCCCCGACGTCACCGCGCGCCGCGCTCTCCACCCGCACCAGCAGCACGAGGGTGAAGGCGGCGCAGGTGCTCACCACGATCGCGCCGACGGCGTTCATGCCCCGCAGGGCGCTCAACTGCGCCTCGGTGCTCACGCTCCCCGACACCAGCGCAGACGCCCCGCTGACCACGGAGACGACCGCGAAGCCGCACGCGGCGAGCGCGAGGGGCATCACGACGTCGCGCGCGGGAGGCTGCCCGCGAAGCAGCTCCCACGCGAGGAGCCCGGCGAACACGCCCATCGACAGGAAGACGAGGTGGAAGACCAGCAGGTACCAGGCCGTGCCCGCCGTGGACACCAGGGCGACCGGCACGCCGATCAGCGCCACGATCACCGGCAGCCAGGGGGCCGAGCGCCCGAAGTGGATCCGCACGCCGATCCAGACGAGGGGGATGAACACGACCGTCAGCGCCGACGAGGCGGCCCGCAGGACCGGGAGGCCGGTGTGATGCCCGGCCAGCCACAGGTACGCGCCCAGCATGCCGATCCCGAAGGCCACGCCCCACACGATCGTCGCCCTGGTCGGGCGCGCCAGGGTGGCGAGACCGATCACGATCGCGGTCAGCACGGTCACGACGGCGACCATGCTGGTGGTCACGTCGACGTTGACGGGCACGAGCGGTGTCATGCCGGATCCTTCCTCGGGGAACGGCGCGGGAAGCGCACGGTGACGGTGGTGCCGACGCCCACCTCGCTGTCGACGAGGATCTCCCCGTCGTGCGCGACGACGATGTCCCGCGCGATGCCCATGCCGAGCCCGGTGCCGGAGATCCCGCCCCGCACGGCGCTGTCGGTGCGGAAGTACGGCTCGAAGAGACGGGGCAGCTCGTCGGGGGCGATGCCCATGCCGGTGTCGACCACGCTCACCTCGGCCCTGGCATCGTCCGCGCCGACCCGCACCTGGATGCGGCCGCCGGACGGGGTGTACTTCACGGCGTTGCCGATCAGGTTGTCGAGCACCTGGCGCAGCCGGAACGCGTCGCCGGTGATGACCAGGCGGTCCGCGCCGTCGAGGCTCAGCTCCTGCCGGGCAGCGGTGATCAGCGGCGCGAACGAGGCCGCGGACGCCTCCACCACCTCGCGCAGGTCCACCGGCTCGAACGGCTCCGGCGAGCTGCGGGTCTGCGCCTGCATGCTCGAGAGCAGGTCCTGCATCCGCTCCCCCGCGTTGGCGATCACCTCGACCTGCGCTGGCACGCGGCCCGGCAGGTCGTCGCGTTCGCGCAGCAGCTCCACGTGCCCGATGATCGCGGTGAGCGGGTTGCGCAGCTCGTGCGAGACGATCGCGGTGAGGGCCCTGCGCTCCTCCGCGGCCTCCAGGAGCGCGGTGACGTCGTCGATCACGACCAGCGCGATGTGCTCGCCCTCGCCGGCCCCGGCCATCGCCTGCGTGGTCACCTCCAGCGCCCGCCACTGTCCCGCGCCGTCGAACAGCCACACCCGTTCGGCGCGCAGCTCCTCCCCCGCGGCCGCCCGCGCCAGGGTCGTGCGCGCGGGGCTCAGGGCGGTGCCGCGCCGCGCGTCGTACTCGACCGAGGCGGAGGGCAGGGCGGCCCCGTAGCGGTCGCGGCCGTACAGCGCGCGGTAGGCGTCGTTCATCTGCAGGATCCGCCCCTGTGCGGTGACCACGACCAGGGCGACACCGAGCGCGTCGATGATCTGCGTCACCCGCTGCTGGTTGGTCTCGGCCCGCTCCGCCGCCCTGTTCACCTGCTCGGAGCGCCGCTGCAGCAGCCGTCGCGCGGCACCCGACCGCTGCGAGCCGATCCGCACCGTGACCCCGAGGAAGCTGAGGGTCACCACGACCGTCAGCACCCGCAGCAGCACGTCGGCCGGCTCCCCCGACCGGTCGGCGAAGAACACCAGACAGCCGCTGCTGAAGGCGACACCGGTGAACACCCACGGCATCGAGAAGTAGGTCGCCAGCCACACCACGGGGAACACCCACAGGAACCCGAGCCGCAGGTCGGGGGCGTTGGTGGTGAAGCCGACGGCCAGGATGTCCAGGAGCGGGAGCGCGGTCACGGCGGTGCGCGGAAGCCGGCGCCACGGCACGAGCAGGGCGACGAGCGTGGTGACCACCACGAGGACGATCCCGACCACGAACAGCGGGATCGTGAGCGTGTGCGGCTTGAAGCCCGCGACCATCACCACGATGGCGACGATGCTGCCCGCGAACACGAGTTGCCAACGCCAGATCGACACTGTGCGGATCATGAAGCCCCCGCCTCCTGGTCGATCCTCAGCTTTGTCGCAAGATTACTCAAAGATCGGGCCTACGCGCTCTTCAGGCGACATCGGCGTCCTACGATTCTGAGTGGGGGCCGACACTGCGACTGGGGATTTCGCAGACGCTGGGGCCGCGCGAGTGGGGATTCGCAGGCATCCGAGGCCGCGGTGGGGGAGCCGCGGCCTCGAACCCCTGTCAGCCGGGTTGATCGCCGGCTGGGGTGAGCCGATAGCCGACGCCGCGCACGGTCTCGATGTAGCGCGGCTCGGTGGGGCTGTCGCCGAGCTTGCGGCGCAGGTTGGCCATGTGGGTCTCGATGGCGCGCTTGTCCGGTTCGCTGACGGGGTCGGCGGAGCCGGACGGCGCGCCGCGCAGACCCCGTGCGAGCTCCGCCTTGCTGCACACGCGGCGCCGCGACTCCAGCAGCGCGGCGAGCAGGTCGAACTCCGTGGGGGTGAGCTCGACCGGACGCTGCGCCACGAGCACGAGCCGCGTGTCGAGGTCGAGACTGAGGTCGCGATGCACGCGACCACGCCACGTGGACACGGTCGTGTCGGTCGCGGCGGCCGGCGGCGCGGGCGCGACCGGACGCTGCGTCGCCGTGGCGACCGGGAGCCGCGGTCGCCGCAGGAGCGCCTCGATCCGCGCGCGCAGCTCGCGCGGACGGAACGGCTTGACCAGGTACTCGTCGGCGCCCGAGGTGAGACCGAGCACCACGTCGGACTCCTCCGCGAGCGCGGACAGCATGATGATGAACGTGTCGCTGACCCGGCGGATGCGCCGGGCCACCTCGAACCCGTCGATGCCGGGCAGGTTGATGTCGAGCGTGGTGATCACGGGCTGGTGCCGTTCGACCGCCGCGAGGCCCTCCGGCCCCGATCCGGTGACGGCGACCTCGAAGCCCGCGGCGAGGAACACCTCCTCCAGCAGCGACTGCACGCCGGGGTCGTCCTCGATGATGACCGCGACCAGGTCGCCGACGCTGCGGGCGGTCATGCCCGCTGCTCCCGGACGATGGTGACCACGCGCGGGGCGTCCGCGTCGAGCTCGGACGGGTCGAGGTCGTCGTCGGCTCCGGCCGCGCCGACCGGGCGTTCCAGCTCGATGTCCCACCACGCGTCGGCGAGCTCCTCCGCCATGCCGCGCCCCCATTCGATCACGACCACCGAGCGCTGCAGGTCGAGATCGAGGTCGTCGAGCTCGGCGGCCGAGCCGAGCCGGTAGGCGTCCACGTGCACGAGCGGCGCCCCGCCCACGAGCGACGGGTGGGTGCGCGCGATCACGAACGTGGGGCTCTGCACGGGTCCGCGCACGCCGAGCCCCTCCGCGAGCCCCCGCGTGAAGGTGGTCTTGCCCGCCCCGAGCGGCCCCGTGAGGATGAGCAGGTCGCCCGCCTCCAGCTGTTCGCCGATCCGCAGGCCGAGCTGTTCCATCTCGTCCGCGGTGGCGATCTCCCGGCGGCCGAGGAACGCCGGGTCGACGCTCACGACGCCCTCCGCGGCACCCGGTGTCCGATGCGGGTCACGATCTCGTAGTCGATCGTGCCCGCGGCGTCCGCCCACTCCCGCGCCGACGGCACGCCGAGGGTCGGATCGCCGAACAGCACCACTTCGTCGCCGATCGAGACGGGGGTGTCCCCCACGTCCACCACGAACTGGTCCATCGCGATGCGGCCGACGTTCACGAAGCGGCGCCCGCCGATCGACACGGGAAGGCGCCCGGAGGCGCTGCGGGGCACGCCGTCGGCGTAGCCCAGCGGCACCAGGACGAGCGTGGTGTCGCGGTCGGTGCGATGGTCGTAACCGTACGAGACACCGGTGCCGGCCGGCACCCGGCGCACGGCCGCGACCGCGCCGCGCAGCGTCATGGCCGGACGCAGGCCCAGTTCGGCCGAGGAGCGGTCGTCGAACGGCGACTGCCCGTACAGGCCGATGCCGATCCGCACCGCATCCAGCCGCGTCTCCGGCAGGTCGATCGCCGCGGCGGTCGCGGCGATGTGGCGGATCTCCGGGCGGATGCCGAACGACGCCGCCGCGGCCACCCCCTCCTCGAACTTCGCCAGCGCCGCCCTGTCGTCGGCGGGTGAGGTGTTCGACAGGTGACTGAACAGGCCCACCACCCGCAGCCGCCCGATGCGTTCGAGCCGCGCGGCCTCGGCCAGCACCCGCCCCCAGTCGCCCGGGGCGATGCCGTTGCGCGACAGCCCCGTCTCGAACTTCAGGTGCACCGCGACCGGGCTGTCGACCGCCGCCGCGGCCGCCGCCGCCTCCAGCTGGTCGAACGAGGAGATCCCGAGCTCGATGTTCTCGGCCGCCGCCTGGGTGAAGCGCTCCCCCGGGGCGTGCAGCCAGGCGAGGATCGGCGCGTGCACGCCCTGCCGACGCAGCTCCAGCGCCTCCGGGATCTCGGCGACCCCGAGCCGGGTGGCACCGGCCGAGAGCGCGGCCACCGCGGTCGCCGCGGCACCGTGTCCGTACGCGTTGGCCTTCACCACCGCGAGCACCTCGACCCCGGTGAGCCGACGGAAGTGCCGCACGTTGTCGGCGATCGCGTCGAGGTCGATCGCGGCCTCACGGAAGGGGACGGTCACAGCGGTGCTCCTTCGGCGACGACGAACGCGGCGGCCAGGCCCGCGTCGTGGGTGAGGGTGAGGTGGAGGGTCACGATGCCGCGCTCCTCGACGACCGCCGCCGTCGATCCGGACAGCACGAAGTACGGCCGCCCCGAGGGCTCGGAGGCGATCTCGATCTCGGTCCAGTGCACGCCGTCCGACCCGCCCAGCGTCTTGATCAGCGCCTCCTTGGCGGCGTAGCGCGCGGCCAACGACGGCAGTCGGAGCGCCTGCTCCGAGGGGGCGAACAGCCGCTCGCGGAGCTTGGGCGTGCGGGTCATCGTGCGCTCGAACCGGGGGATGTCCACGAGGTCGATGCCGGTGCCGATGATCACCCGTTCAGCCTACTCGCGCGGAACGGCCCCGCCCCGGAGCGGGACGGGGCCGTTCGCGGACGACGGGCGGGGTCACTCCACCGTGACGGACTTGGCCAGGTTGCGCGGCTGGTCCACATCGAGCCCCTTGGCGGTGGCCAGCGCCATCGCGAAGATCTGCAGCGGCACCACGGCCAGCAGCGGCTCGAACATGGGGCCGGCGAGCGGGATGTGGATGACCTCGTCGGCGAAGGGCAGCACCGCGGCGTCGCCCTCCTCCGCCACCACGATGACCCGGGCGCCGCGCGCGCGGATCTCCTGGATGTTGGAGACGACCTTCGAGTGCACGAGCGCGGAGTGGCGCGGCGACGGCACCAGCACGAACACCGGCTGCCCCGGCTCGATCAGCGCGATCGGGCCGTGCTTGAGCTCGCCGGCGGCGAAACCCTCGGCGTGGATGTAGGAGATCTCCTTGAGCTTGAGCGCGCCCTCCAGCGCGATCGGGTAGCCCACGTGGCGACCGAGGAACAGCACGGAGCGGGTGTCGGCCATCCAGCCGGCGAGCTGCGTGACGTGCTCCTGCTCGCTCTCCAGCACCGCGGCGACCTTCTCGGGCAGGGCCAGCAGCTCGGCGACGTCGGTGGACGCGTCGGCGACCGTGCCGCGCACGCGACCCATGTGCAGGCCGAGCAGCAGCAGCGCCGTGATCTGTGCCGAGAACGCCTTGGTCGACGCGACCGCGACCTCCGGTCCGGCGTGCGTGTAGACGACCGCGTCGGACTCGCGCGGGATGGTGGCGCCCTGCGTGTTGCACACCGAGAGGGTGCGCGCGCCGCGCTCGCGGGCGTACTTGACGGCCATGAGCGTGTCCATGGTCTCGCCTGACTGGCTGATCGACACGACCAGGGTGTCGGCGCCGATCACGGGGTCGCGGTAGCGGAACTCGTGCGCGAGCTCGACGTCGACCGCGACGCGTGCCCACTGCTCGATGGCGTACTTGCCGACGAGGGCGGCGTACGACGCGGTGCCGCACGCGGTGATGATGACGCGGTTGATGCCGGTGAACAGCTCGTCGAGCCCGTCGAGCTCGGGGATCACGACCTGCCCGTCCTGGATGCGACCGCGGATCGTGTTGGCCACGGCCTCGGGCTGCTCGGCGACCTCCTTGGCCATGAAGCTCGACCAGCCGCCCTTCTCGGCGGCGGCGGCATCCCACGACACGTCGAAGGGCTCCGGGGTGACCGGGGTGCCGGCGAAGTCGATCACGGTCACGGCGTCGGGCGTGATCGACACGATCTGGTCCTGACCGATCGCGAGCGCCTGGCGGGTGTGCTCGACGAAGGCCGCGACGTCGGAGCCGAGGAAGTTCTCGCCCTCGCCCAGGCCGATCACGAGCGGGGAGTTGCGGCGGGCGCCGACGACGAGGCCGGGGTGGTCCTGGTGCATCGCGAGCAGGGTGAAGGCACCCTCGAGGCGGTTCACGACCGAGCGGAAGGCGAGCTCGAGGTCGCCGCCGTTGCCGGCGTACTCGCGGCCGAGCAGGGCCGCGGCCACCTCGGTGTCGGTCTCGCTGCGGAACACGACGCCGTCGGCGAGCAGCTCGTCGCGCAGCGCGGCGAAGTTCTCGATGATGCCGTTGTGGATCACGGCGAGCTTGTCGTCGTCGGCGAGGTGCGGGTGGGCGTTGCCGTCGGTGGGCCCGCCGTGGGTGGCCCAGCGCGTGTGGCCGATGCCGGTGGTGCCGTCGGGCAGCGGCGCGTCGCCGAGCGAGTCGCGCAGCACGGCCAGCTTGCCGGCCTTCTTGCGCATCCCCAGCTCGCCGTCGCCGTCGATCACGGCGATGCCCGCGGAGTCATAGCCGCGGTACTCGAGCCGGGCGAGACCGGCGAGAAGGATGTCCTGGCTGGGCCGCGGGCCCACGTATCCGACGATTCCACACATGAGATACAGGGTAAGACGCGATTTTTGCGAGTCGTCCGAACAATAGAGCGCCGACGGCGCGGCGTCACAGCTTGCGCAGCAGCACGCTCTCCACGTCGTGGTCCGGCCCCTTGCGCAGCACCAGGCGTGCGCGATGCCGGGTGGGCATCACGTTCTCGACCAGGTTGGGCATGTTGATCTCGTTCCAGTACCCGAGCGCCGTGGTGATCGCCTCCTCGTCGGTGAGGTGCGCGAACACGTTGAAGTAGGACGACGGATTGCTGAACGCGCCCTGCCGCAGCGCGAGGAAGCGGTCGACGTACCACTTCTCGATGTGCGACGTCTCGGCGTCGACGAAGATCGAGAAGTCGAACAGGTCGCTGACCGCGACGTCGTTGGGCGCGGGCGGCGGCTGCAGCACGTTCAGCCCCTCCACGATCACCACGTCGGGTCGCCGCACCACGACGTGCGCGTCAGGCACGATGTCGTAGCGCATGTGGGAGTAGAACGGCGCGCGCACCTCGGGGGCGCCGCTCTTGACCTCAGTCAGGAACTCGATCAGCGCGCGCCGGTCGTACGACTCGGGGAAGCCCTTGCGGTCCATGAGCCCGCGGCGCTCCAGCTCGGCGTTCGGATAGAGGAAGCCGTCGGTGGTCACCAGCTCGACGCGTGGCGTGCCCGGCCAGCGGCTCATGAGCTCGCGCAGCAGCCGGGCGATCGTGGACTTGCCCACCGCGACCGATCCGGCGACGCCGACCACGAACGGCGTCGTGCTGTCGTCCTCCTGCAGGAAGGTCGAGGTCGCCGCGCCGAGCTGCTTGGTCGCCGAGGCGTAGAGGCTCAGCAGGCGGCTCAGCGGCAGGTACACCTCGCGCACCTCGGTGAGGTCGAGCCGGTCGCCGATGCCGCGCAGCTCCACGACCTCGGTCTCGGTGAGGGGCTGGTCGAGGCCCGCGGCCAGACGCGCCCACTCGGCTCGGCCGATCTCCCGGTACGGCGACAACGGCAGCGTGGGGTCGGGGGTCACGTGCACCATCGTAACGGCGCGCGAGTAGTCTCTTCCCGTGCGCCTGGGAGTCCTCGACATCGGATCCAACACCGTCCACATGCTCGCGGCCGACGTGCGTCCCGGCGGCCGCCCGCTCGCGACGACCAGCGACCGGACGGTGCTGCGCCTCATGCGCTACCTCACCCCCGACGGCGCCATCTCGGAGGAGGGCGTCGCCGCGCTCGAGGCCGCCGTGGCCCAGGCCCGCCGCGTCGCCGAGGCGGAGCGGGTCGACGAGCTGCTCGCCACCGCGACGAGCGCCGTGCGCGACGCCCGCAACGGCGCCGAGGTCATCGCCCGCATCGAAGCCGCGCTCGGGCAGCCGCTGCAGGTGCTCGACGGCGAGACCGAGGCGGAGCTGACGTTCCTCGCGGTGCGGCGGTGGTTCGGGTGGTCGGCCGGACAGCTGCTGCTGCTCGACATCGGCGGCGGCTCGCTGGAGATCGCCGCGGGGGCGGAGGAGCTGCCCGACGCCGCCGCCTCCGTCCCGCTGGGCGCCGGCCGCATGACCGTGCAGTTCCTCCCCGACGACCCGCCCGGCGAAGCCGACGTCGAGCGGTTGCGCGCGCACGCCGAGACGACGCTCGCCGAGGTGCTGCCCCGGTTCCGCGCCCTGCCCCGCCCCGACCACGTCGTCGGATCGTCCAAGGCCATCCGCTCGCTCGCGCGTCTGGTGGGCTACCCGGCGCCCGGGTGGTCGGGCAGCGACCGGATGCTGCTGCCCCGCGCGGCGCTCGGCTCCTGGATCCCGCGGCTCGCCCGCCTGCCCGCCTCGGCCAGACAGGAGCTGCCCGGCATCACCCCCGATCGCACGTTCCAGATCGTGGCGGCCGCGGTCGCTCTGCACACCGCGATGAGCGCCCTGCAGGTGGACGAGCTGGAGGTCTCCCCGTGGGCCCTGCGCGAGGGCGTGCTGCTGCGCTACATCG
Organism: Microbacterium sp. PF5; assembly: GCF_004794315.1. Classification (NCBI taxonomy): domain Bacteria; kingdom Bacillati; phylum Actinomycetota; class Actinomycetes; order Micrococcales; family Microbacteriaceae; genus Microbacterium; species Microbacterium sp. PF5. The sequence goes on from NZ_SSDQ01000062.1 coordinate 15,070, forward strand.
AGGAGCACAGCGGCGCGCGAACCTGAGAGGGGCGCACACCCCCCGCCGCTAGCATGACCGCATGACCTCCCCCGCCGTCGCCCCCTCGCGCGCGGGCACGGTGACGGCGCGTCTCGCCCTCGTCGGCTACCTGCTGTTCGTCGGCTTCACCGTCTGGCTCCCCGCCTCGGTCTCGGCCAAGGTCACGGGGCTGGTGGGCGTCATGGCCGCGTGGGTGTCCGATGCGGGCATCGCCTCGTACGAGCGCAGCGCCGTGGTGCTGGAGATCCTCGCCAACGTCGCCCTGTTCGTGCCGGTGGGCCTGCTGCTCGCGCTCGCCCTCCCGCGGCTGCGCCTGTGGCAGGTGGTGCTCTTCGGCGGTCTGATGAGCGTGGTCATCGAAGCGGTCCAGGGGCTCATGCCCTCGCGCGTCCCGGCCCTCAGCGACATCATCGCCAACACCTCGGGCACGCTGATCGGCGCGGTGCTCGCCCTGGTGCTGCTCCAGCTGGTGGCGGGTGATCGTCCGGCGGCGGCCCGCCGTAGGCTGGTGTCGTGACCACGCCCCACCCCGACGGCCCTCCGGCCGGCATGAGCCGCAGGGAATGGCGCGAGCTCCGGGCGACGACGCCCGGAGCGTCCTCCGCCTCCCCTTCCCCCTCCCCCGAATCCGAGAACGCGCACGCGGACGCCCCGGCGCCCGGCCCGCTCGACGCGCTGCTGCGCCCGGACGCGGGCGGCGACCCCGGCCACCGCCTCACGATCCTCACCGTCTGCACGGGCAACATCTGCCGCTCGCCGCTGGCCGAGGTGATGCTCCGCCGCTCGCTCGAGCCGCTGGGCGTGCGCGTGCACAGCGCGGGGACGCACGCGCTGGTGGGCCACGGCATGCCGGAGCCGGCGCTCGAGCTCGCGGCCACGGCGGGCGTCGAGCCGTCGATCGCCGCCGCCCACCAGGCGCGCTACCTGGTCGAGCCGCTGCTCGCCGACACCGACCTCGTGCTGACCATGGCCAGGGAGCACCGCTCGCACGCGGTGAAGATGCTGCCGAGCATCCTGCGGCGCACGTTCACGGTGCGCGAGTTCGCCCGGCTCGCGTCCACGCTGACCAGTGCGGACGCGAGGGCGGCAGCCGATGCCGCAGGCGACGCCCCTGCCGACCGGTTCGCCGCCGTGCTGCGCGCGCTCAACGACCAGCGCGGACTCACCCCCTCGCAGCCGGAGGACGACGACGTGATCGACCCGTACCGCCGCTCGCGCGAGACCTACGCGCTCTCGGCATCGCAGCTCACCCCGGCGCTGGCCGAGGTCGAGCGGGTCGTGCGCGACGCCATCGGCTGAGACGCACCCGTCCGCACGGACGATCACCGTATGCTCATGGTCATGCAGGCATCCCGTGCTCCCCGAGGGATGCGCGAGGGGCGGAAACCGTGGAACTGAGAGACTACGTGCGCATCGTGCGCGCGCACTGGATCGTGATCGTGGTGGCCACGCTGGTCGGCGCCGCCGCCGCGTTCGGATGGACCGCCCTGCAGCCGCGCGTGTACTCCGCCGACACCACCGGCATCGTCACGGCGGCCGGCGGAGACGGCTCGAGCGGCTCCGCCCTGGTGGGCAATCAGCTCGCGCAGAGCAGGGTGAAGTCGTACCTCAACATCGGCTCGTGGCGGGCGGTCGCCGAGCACGCGATCGACGAGCTCGGGCTGGACACGACCCCCGACGTGCTCGTGAACCGGGTGACCGTGACCAATCCGCTCGACACGACCGCCCTGCAGGTCACCGCGAAGGGACCGACGCCGCAGGAGGCACAGGCGCTGGCGCAGGCCTGGCTCGACGGCATGGCGATCGAGATCGACAAGCTCGAGGGCGGCACCTCGTCGACCCCGGCCGCGATCTCCCTCGTGGTGGGCGACTCCGCGCGCCTGCCCACCGAACCCTCCTCCCCCAACACGCGCATCGCCGTCCTCATCGGCGCGCTCGCCGGACTCGCGCTGGGCCTGGTCTACGCGTTCGTGCGGCACACGGTCGACCGGCGGGTCCGCCACCCCCGCGACATCGAGCGCGAGACCGGCGTCTCCGTCATCGGGACGCTGCCGCTGGAGAAGTCGATGTCCGACGAGCGGCAGGTGATCGACTTCTCGCTCGAGTCGCAGCACGGCGTCTCCCACCACACGATCGAGTCGATGCGCGAGCTGCGCACGAACCTGCAGTTCATCGACGTCGATCACCCGCCGCGGGTGATCGTCGTGACCAGCTCGGTGCCGGGCGACGGCAAGTCGACCGTGTCGGTCAACCTCGCCTCGAGCCTCGCGGCCGCCGGGCAGTGGGCGATCCTGATCGACTGCGATCTGCGGCGTCCCGTCATCGCCGACATCTTCGGCATGTCCCGCGACGTCGGGCTGACCGACGTGCTCGCCGGGCGGGCGGAGCTGCAGGACGTGGCGCACCGCCCCTCGCGCGACGTGCCGCTGGCCGTGGTGGGGGCGGGGCGCATCCCGCCGAACCCCAGCGAGCTGCTGGGCTCGAAGCGCATGCGCGACTTCCTGGCCGAGATCAGCTCGTCGGCCATCGTGATCCTCGACTCCCCGCCCGTGCTGCCGGTGACCGATGCGGCGGTGCTCGCCGCCGGCGCTGACGGCGTGCTGATCGTCGTGTCGTCCGGCAAGACCACGTTCGACATGCTGCAGCGCGCGATCGCCAACATCACGCGCACCACCGGCCGCGTGCTCGGCGTCGTGCTGAACCGCGTGCCGCGCAAGGGCGCCGAGTCGGCGTACTACGGCCGCGAGTACTACGGCGCGTACGAGCGGTACGCGGAGCCGGACGACGCACCGGCCGACCCGCCTTCCGACGCCGGACAGACGCCGGGCGTGCGCCGCCGGGGCACGGCTCAGGTCTGAGGCACCCGCCGCAGCAGGCCGTCCGTGCGCAGCGTCTCCGCGGCCGCCGCGACGAGGGCTCCGGCGTCCGCGCCTTCCGGCCGGCCGTGCACCCTCACGACCTCCGCCGTGATGTCGTCGAGCGGGCGCCCGTCGGCCGCGCGCCACACGGCCGGTCCGATGCCGTCGAGCACGTGCACGCTGCTGCCGTCGTCGGTGCGGCGCAGCAGGGCCAGGCGCCCGTCGCCGAGGTCGAGCGCGTCGACCACGGCCGTGCGCACGCCCCTCGTCACCGTCATC
>NZ_SSDQ01000063.1:0-57201 GCF_004794315.1 Microbacterium sp. PF5
ACGCCGCCCGCGGCCGAGTCGTCAGAGGGTGCCGCGCCGGGCTGGCGTCCCGCCGATGGCCCGCCCGCGGCGAGCGACCGCGCCGGTGCGGCGGCCGGGCCGCGGATGTCACGTCGGTTCCTGCTGACGATCGGTGCCGTGCTGGGTGTGCTGGTGCTGGTCGGCACCGGCTTCGGCGTCGTGAGCCTGCTGCAGGGTCCGCGCATCTCGGAGGTGCAGGTCGACGCGGCCCAGGCGATCGAATCGTCCGGCAGTCGCCTGATCCTCACCGCGAACCAGCCCCTCGCCGCGGTCGAGGCGGACCAGGTGTCGGTCGAGCCGGCTGTGCCGTTCACGGTCGACGCGGCCGGCCGCGGGATCGGGGTGCGCTTCACGGTGCCGCTCGACGACGACACGACGTACACCGTGACGGTGTCCGATGCCGTCGGTGCGAGCGGTGGTCCGTCCGCCGAGCTCACGACGAGCTTCACCACGCCCGCTTCGACGATGTTCCTGCTGCGGCGCGACGTCGACGGCGACGACACGATCTTCCGCACCGACCTCAGCGGCGAGAAGGCGGTGCCGGTGTTCTCGCATCCGCGGATCAACGACTTCCGCGCCACCTCCACGCGCCTCGTGGCCTCGGTCGAGGAAGACGACGGCTCGCACCTGCTGGTGATGGACCGCGACGGTGAGGACCAGCGCGAGCTGACGCTGCCCGGCGACGGCTATGTCCGAGAGATCCAGGTCTCCGAGCGCGGCAACCTCGTCGGCTACAGCTACTCCGACCGCGAGCTCGGCGACAGCGAGGGCCGCGCGAGCGTGCTCGTGACCCAGTCGCTGAGCGGCGACGACGAGCCGCAGATCATCGAGGTCGCAGGGGAGGAGGCGAGCGTCTTCGTGTGGCAGTTCGTGCCGGACAGCGCCGCCGTGCTCTTCATCGACTTCGACGGCGCGCTCGCCCTCGTCGACCGTTCCGCCGACACGGGAGTGCAGTCGCTCGGGCTCGCCACCACCATTCAGGGCATCTCGCGCGGCACCTACACCGCGATCGTGGAGCGTCTCGACGGCACCGTGGTCGAGCTGAACCTCACCGACGGCTCGGAGCAGCCGCTCGCGGCCTCGACGCCCGACTACGGCACGGCCACGACGATCACGCCGTTCCCCGGCGGCACGCTGCGGCACGTGGTGTCGCGCGACGACTCGGGACTGCCGATCGGGCAGGCGGTGGTCCGCGTGGACGACGACGGGGTCGCAGAACCCCTGGTCGAGGTGGGGTCGAGCGACGCCATCCTCCAGGCGTGCGCGTCGCCGAGCGGGCAGTACGCGGCCGTCGTGGTCGCCCCCGACATGGCGAACAACCCCTACGACGGCATGCTGCTGCCGCTTCCGGGGCGGCTGGAGACCCACCTGATCGACCTGGACTCCGGGAAGGAGCTCGTGGCCCTCACCGGCTTCGACGCCTCCTGGTGCCAGACGGCGCCGCGGTTCTGACGTGTCGGCCGTTCCGCTGCGACGCGTGACCCGCGACGACGTGATGCGCTCCGCCGTCGAGGTGGCGCCCACCCTGCTCGGCGCGGAACTGCGCACCGTGGTGATCGAGGGCGGTGTGCCGGTGGAGGTCCGCGTGCGCGTCACCGAGGTCGAGGCGTATCACGGGCAGGGCACGGGCGACCGCGTCGACCCCGGCTCGCACGCGCGCATGGGTCGCACCGCCCGCAACGCCACGATGTGGGGCGAGCCGGGCCACCTGTACGTCTACCTGAGCCACGGGATCCACTCGTGCGTGAACGTGGCGTGCGGTCCGGAGGGGCAGGGCGACGGGGTGCTGCTGCGCGCCGGAGAGGTGGTGGCCGGTGAGGACGCTGCGGCCGTCCGCCGCGGTGCCCCGCTCCCGCTGGGGCGCACGGCCCGACGCGACCTCGCCAGGGGGCCGGGGCGACTGGGCCAGGCGGTCGGCCTGCGCCACGCGCTGCACGACGGGATCGACGCGGTCACGGGCGCGGAGCACAACGGCGCCCGCGCGGAGCTGTGGCTCGGCGCGCCGGTCGCGGATGTGTCGCAGGGGCCGAGGGTCGGGGTCGCGGGGGTCGCGGGGACGGACGCCTTCCCGTGGCGGTTCTGGATCCCGGGCGACCCGACCGTGTCGGCGTTTCGGTGGGGGCGCGGTGCCGCCGAGGCCGCGGCACTGGGGACGACCCTGCCCGTGCTAGACTGACTCTTTGTCTGCGCACGCTCCTGTGCGTAGTTCGCATGCTTCCCCTTCCGCGGCCGAGAGATCGGCGGGTCGAGGTTGCGTGCAGACAAGGGATCTTGGGTGGGGCCGTCCGGCCTCACGGTAATGAAGGAGTCATCATCATGGCAGCAGTGTGCCAGGTGACCGGAGCTGTTCCCGGCTTCGGTCACAACGTCTCGCACTCGCACCGCCGGACGAAGCGCCGCTTCGACCCGAACGTGCAGAAGAAGACCTATTTCGTGCCCTCGCTCGGTCGTAAGATCACGCTCAACGTGTCCGCCAAGGGCATCAAGGTGATCGACGCGCGCGGCATCGAGAACGTCGTCAAGGACCTCCAGGCGAAGGGTGTGAAGCTCTAATGGCCAAGAAGGCTCAGGACGTCCGTCCGATCATCAAGCTGCGTTCCACGGCGGGTACGGGTTACACGTACGTGACCAAGAAGAACCGCCGCAACACCCCCGACCGCCTCGTGCTGAAGAAGTACGACCCGGTCATCCGTCAGCACGTCGAATTCCGAGAGGAGCGTTGATCCATGGCTAAGAAGAGCAAGATCGCGCGCAACGAGCAGCGCAAGGTCATCGTCGAGCGCTACGCCGAGCGTCGTGCCGAGCTGAAGAAGACCCTGGTCGACCCGAACGCCACCGACGAGGCCCGCGAGGCCGCTCGCGTCGGCCTGCAGAAGCTGCCGCGCAACGCGTCGCCGGCTCGCGTGCGTTCGCGCGACGTCATCGACGGCCGCCCCCGCGGTGTCCTCACGAAGTTCGGCATCTCGCGTGTCCGCTTCCGTGACATGGCACACCGTGGCGAGCTGCCCGGCGTGACCAAGTCGAGCTGGTAAGTCTCCGCCGTCGAAAGGGGCGAGGATCTTCGGATCCTCGCCCCTTTCGCGTGCCCCCGCGTCTCCGCGGTTCGCGGCCCGGGTGAGCGCCGACGCGCTCCGGTGATCGCGAGAGTGCCGCGAGATCGGGGCAGGCCGGCAGGGGTGGGTGGCGCTCGCGGACGCCGATCCCGTGATCGTCGGCGCCGTCCCGCGCGAGGGCATGAGCCTCCCGAATTCTGTGACACGTGTGACCAAAGTGGCGCGACACGCCGGGTAATTGGTCAAAACCCGCGAAATGACGCGGAAATCCGGGTGGTGGTTGGTACATTCAAGGCGGTCACTCGACCAACGGGAGGCACCCGCCTCTCGCACCCACAACGATGCGACGGTCCTTCGTCGCTGGAGGATGACATGGCTGACAAGTCCATCACCAAGACCGAGCTCGTCGCGAGCATCGCTTCCGCCACCGGCCAGAGCCAGGCCACCGTCTCCGGTGTCCTCGACTCGCTGTTCGCCACGGTCTCCGACGCTGTCGCCAAGGGCAGCAAGGTCTCGATCCCGGGCTGGATCTCCTTCGAGCAGGTCGACACCGCTGCTCGCACGGGCCGCAACCCGCAGACCGGCGCCGAGATCAAGATCCCCGCTGGCAAGCGCGTCAAGGTGACCGCCGGCTCCAAGCTCAAGGCTGCCGTCAAGTAAGACCGCACCCGTTCGAAGGCCGCTCCCGATCCGGGAGCGGCCTTCGTGCTTTCCCCCCGTCCAGCGCGCCTAGGCTGGAGGGGTGAGTTCCCGCACCGAGACGCCGAGCACGACGTCGGCGTATCGCGTCGCCGGCGTCGTCATCCTGCTGGCGGCGGGTCTCGTCGCCCTCGTGTGGGCGCTGCTCATCGGCGGCGGTGCCAAGCCGCCCCTGCTGCAGGACCCGGGGCCCGTGGTGCTGTGGGGCACACCGATCGCCAAGCTCGTGATGAACATCTCGGGCGCCCTCATGCTCGGGTCGCTCGTGCTCGCTCTGTTCGCACTCCGCGCGGGCGAGCGGTCGTTCGACAGGGCCCTGAACATCGCGTCGATCGGTGCCGCGGTGTTCACGGTCTCGGCCGGTCTCGCCGGCTTCCTCGCCTTCATGGCGGCGTTCAACCCGAAGCTCAGCATCGAGCGGGAGTTCGGTGCACAGCTCGGACGGTTCCTGCTGGAGCTGCCGCTCGGACAGTCGTGGCTCATCACCACGATCCTCGGCGCCGTGATCACGGTGCTCGCGTTCGCCTGGCGGTCCTGGACGCCCACCCTGATCACGGCCCTGCTCGCCGCGGTGTCGTTCCTGCCGCTGGCGACCCAGGGCCATGCGGGCGACCTCGACGGCCACAACATGGCGGTCAACTCGATCCTGCTGCACACCATCGGGGCCGCGGTGTGGCTGGGCGGCCTGCTGCTGCTGGTGCTGCTGCGCGGAGAGTCCGGCATCGACCGCGCCCGCCTGGTGTCGCGCTACTCCTCGCTCGCCATCGCGGCCTTCGCGGTCGTGGCGCTCTCCGGCTTCACCCGGTCGATCGTCGCGGTGGGGTCCTGGGAGGCGGTGTGGTCGACGCCCTACGGCACGATCGTGATCGCGAAGGCCGTGCTGCTGGTCGGGATGGGCCTGCTCGGCGCCTGGTACCGCGCCCGACTCATCCCGAAGCTCGACGGTGACCGCGCCAACCGCTGGTTCTGGCTGCTGGTGCTGGGCGAGGTCGCGCTGATGGGGCTCGCCTCGGGCGCAGCGGCGGCCCTCGCGCGCACCCCTCCGCCCACGGGCGAGACCGCCGCGTTCGCGCAGACCCCGGCGCAGATCCTCACCGGCTCCCTGCTTCCCCCCGAGCTCACCCTGGCGCGGTGGTTCACGGCGTGGGACATCGACGTGCTGTGGCTGGTGGCTGCCGGGTTCGGGCTCTTCCTCTACCTCGCGGGCGTGCGGCGGCTGCGGCTGCGCGGCGACCGCTGGCCGATCCACCGCACCGTCTTCTGGGTGCTCGGCATGCTGATGCTGGTGTGGGTGACGGGCGGGCCCATCAACGCGTATCAGGAGTACCTGTTCAGCGTGCACATGCTCGGGCACATGATGCTCTCGATGGCGATCCCGCTGCTGCTCGTCTCGGGTGCACCGATCACCCTGGCGTTGCGCGCGATCCACAAGCGCGACGACGGCACCCGCGGCGGCCGCGAGTGGATCATGTGGGCCGTGCACTCGCCGTTCGCGCGCGTGGTGACCCACCCGTTCGTCGCGGCCGCGATCTTCATCGTCTCGCTGTGGGCGTTCTACTTCACCGACCTGGTGCGCTGGTCGATGTACGAGCACCTCGGGCACGAGTGGATGGTCATCCACTTCCTGATCTCGGGCTACCTGTTCGTGATGAGCCTGATCGGCGCCGACCCCGTGCCGTACCGGCTGCCGTACCCCGGCCGGCTCATCACCCTCATCGCCGTGATGGCCATGCACGCGTTCTTCGGCATGGCGATCATGATGCAGGAAGGGCTGATGGTCGCCGACTGGTTCGGCGCGATGGGCCGCGACTGGGGCGCCGATCCCATGACCGATCAGTACGTGGGCGGCGGCATCGCCTGGTCGATCGGAGAGATCCCGACGCTGATCCTCGCCATCACGGTCGCGATCCAGTGGAGCCGCAGCGACACCAAGCTGCAGAAGCGTCGCGACCGGCACGCCGACCGCACGGGGGACGCCGAGCTGGAGGAGTACAACGCGCGCCTCGCCGAGCTCGCGGCGCGGGACCAGCGCGCGGCGGAGCGCCAGGCCCAGCGCGACCGGCGCTGATCCCCGGCGTCAGTCCTCGGCGGGCTCGTCGGGAGAGCCGACCCTGATCGACGCGGAGCCGTCGGGGAGGATCGCGATGGTGCCGTTCACGCGGAACGGCACGTCTTCCGACACCGGCTCGACCGAGCCGTCGAACAGCGACTGGATCTCGACCTCGACGTGGGCCACCGCATCGGCCGGCGGGATCTGCCACTGACCGTCCTCGGCGGGGACGACCGCGATCTGGGGCTGACTCGTGATCGACCAGGTGGGCGGTGCGGAGATGCGGTTCGTCACGCGCAGGCCGAACGGGCACGCGGTGGGCTGCAGCACCTCCTGGGTCGTGCACTGCGTGAGGAACTCCTCGACGCGCTGCTGCACCACCGACACGAACTCGGGAGTCGGCTCGGTCTGCACGTCGAGCGGCGTGACGGCGAGCGGCTTGTCGGCGAGCACTCCGTGGCCGGACGACGTCGAGATCGCGGTGTCGACCGTGACGGAGTAGACGCCGGGGGTGAACACGAGCAGCGGCAGGGGGTCGAGCGGCTGGGCCTCGGCCCCCGCGACGGACACCTGCCGACGATCGACCTCGAACCCGTTCACGGCGAAGCGGTCGGAGCCGCGCACGGTGAGCTGGACCACCGCGAGAGGGCTCGTCGTGAACCGCCAGGCGGGGGTGACGCCGGCCCAGCCGTCCTGCTGCACCTGGAAGGTCGTGGTGCCGTGATGGCCACCGGCCGTATAGCCGACGGTGACGGCAGTGCCCTCGCCGGAGGGCCGTTCGGACTTCACCTCGATGTCGGTGAGGGGGCCGAGCGCGGAGCGCCGCAGCATCGCCTCCGAGGCGCGGGGGTCGATGCCGGCCTTCTCGAGCGTCTCGCGGTCGATGGCGACACCGGGCACCCGGAGCGCATCGGCCGCGCGGCCGGACGCGAGCAGGTCGAGGTAGCGGACCACGAACGCCGAGGGGCCGTAGAACTGCTGGTAGAGGGTCGCGCCGCCCGCCCCGATCGCGGCGAACAGCATCACGCCGACGACGGCGAGCATGGTCAGATCCACGCCCAGGCGCGCACGCCGGGGCGTGCTCCTCCCGGCCCGCTCCATGGCGTCAGTCTAGGAGGGAGTCCTGGGGGGACGCCGAGCGTCGGCGCCCCGCGACTCCCGGCGCGACGTAGCATGGGTGGGCGCCCCCGTCCGCCCCTGCAGCCCTGAGAGAACCGTGTCCCTTCCCGCCCTGTCCGAGGAGCAGCAGGAGCTGTTCCGCCTCATCGAGGACACCGGGGAGCACGTGTTCATCACCGGCCGCGCCGGCACCGGCAAGTCGACGCTCCTGCAGCACTTCGCCTGGAACACGAAGAAGCAGATCGCGATCTGCGCGCCCACCGGCGTCGCCGCGCTGAACGTCGAGGGGCAGACGATCCACTCGCTGTTCCGGCTCCCGATCGGGCTGATCGGCGACGCGGACATCGACCAGAACGATGCCACCCGGCGCATCCTGAATGCGATCGAGACCCTCGTGATCGATGAGATCTCGATGGTCAACGCCGACCTCATGGACGCGATCGACCGCTCGCTGCGGCAGGCCCGCGGACGCAGGGGCGAACCGTTCGGCGGTGTGCAGGTGGTGATGTTCGGCGACCCGTACCAGCTCGCGCCCGTCCCGCCGCGCGGCGACGAGGCCCGCTACGTGAAGGACCACTACCGCTCCTTCTGGTTCTTCGACGCGAAGGTGTGGTCGGGCGGCTCCGGGCTCTCCGACCAGGAGGGCCTGTTCCAGGTCGACACCAGGGCCGAGCTGCACGTGCGGGAGCTGGTGCAGATCCACCGGCAGTCCGACGACGGGTTCAAGGCGATGCTCAACGCCGTGCGCTACGGCCGGGTGACCGCGGAGATCGCCGGGGTGCTGAACGCGCAGGGTGCCCGCACGCCGCCCGACCCCGAGCCGGGCGAGGTGCCGATGATCACCCTCGCGACGCGCAACGACATCGTGAACGGCATCAACGGCCGTCACCTCGCCGCCCTCCCCGGCAAGGAGCAGACCGCGCGCGCCGAGATCAACGGCGACTTCGGACGCGGCGAGGCTGCCCTGCCTGCCGAGTCGGAGCTCAAGCTCAAGGTCGGCGCGCAGGTGATGTTCCTCCGCAACGACACCGCCATGTCGGGCGAGCCGCCGCGCTGGGTCAATGGCACCATCGGCACCGTCACCCGCATTCTCGGCGGGGCCGTGCGGGTGGAGATCGACGGCGAGGAGGTGGAGGTCGAGCCGGCCGTGTGGGAACGGTTCCGCTACGCCTACGACCCGAACACGAAGAAGCTGTCCCGCGACGTGGTGGCGGAGTTCACGCAGTTCCCGCTGCGGCTCGCGTGGGCCGTGACGATCCACAAGTCGCAGGGCAAGACCTATGACCGCGCGATCATCGACCTCGGCTCCGGGGCGTTCGCGCCGGGGCAGACCTATGTGGCGCTGAGCCGTCTGACCTCGCTCGACGGGCTGTACCTGTCGCGACCGTTGCGGCCGAGCGACATCCGGGTCGACGAGGACGTGCGGCGCTTCATGCGCGACGCGTGGCTGGCGGCGTCGACGCCGGAGCTTCCCACGGGCTGAACCGCGGTGGACGCCCTTCGTCTCGCGGGCGCTCGCTCAGGGACCGGTGAGGGCGCTCAGGCGGCGGCGCGGGCGCGGTCGAGGTCTTCGAACAGCTCCGTGTTGAACCGGTAGGCGAGCAGCACCTCGTCGATCACGCGCTCGCGCTCCGCCTCGTCCCACGGGGCGGCGTCGAGCTGTTCGCGGTACACGTCCTTGAAGGCGGACGGGTCGGCGATGTCGTCGAACAGGTAGAAGCCGACGCCGTTGGTCTCGAAGCCGAAGCGGCGGGACATGACGCGGCCGATGAAGATGCCGCCGGAGAGGTCGCCGAGGTAGCGCGTGTAGTGGTGGGCGACGAAGCCCCCGGCCCAGGTCGCGCCCACCTGGCGGATGCGCTCCACGTAGCGCTGCGTGGTGGGCAGCGGCGTGATCCGGTCGCGCCAGTCCGCGCCGAGCAGGAACTCGAGGTCGGCCTCGAGCGCGGGGAGGCGGGTGAGCTTGTCGCTGAGGAACACGGAGGCGACGGGGTCGGTGCGCATGCGGTCGCCCGCGCTCTCGAGCGCCTCGTAGATGAAGTAGTGCTGCGCGACGAGCGCGATGTAGTCCTCGCGGGAGCCCTCGCCCTTGAGCAGGTCGGACATGAAGCCGGCCGTCTCGCTGCGCGAGTGCGACCCGGAGGAGCGCTCGCGGAGGGCGGCGGAGAAGGAGAGGATCTCGGGCATGGCCCCAGTGTAAGGGCAGCCTAACCTTGGACGGAAGTCCGGGTCGGTGCGGAGTCAGTCGTGCGGCCGCGGCTCGACGCCCAGGCGCGCGCACGCCGCGTCGTACAGCGCCACGACCTCGCGTCGCACCTCGGGGCGCTCCGTGATCGGGCCGCCGGGCCACGGCACGCGCAGCGTCGAGGTGGAGCCGCCGCGCGTGACCTCCCACACGCCGGCCTCGCCGTCGAAGCCGGTCATGACGGACGCCGTCGGCTCCTGGTCGGCGGGCTCGGCGAAGGCGCGGGCGATCAGCAGGTTGTCGTCGGTGTGGTCGCCGTTCATGTGGCGGAGCACGGCGGCGATCACGTCGGGAGCGAAGTCGTGGGGCACCCTCACACCCTACGGGCCGCGATCGGCGCGGTCCCGCGAGGCGGACTTCCAGCATCCTCGCTCTAGACTCGGGAGATACGTCCTCGGGGGTTCCTTCACATGCAGCTTCTCTCGTCGCGCCGGTGGCGCGCCGCAGCGGCCACGGCCGTCGTGCTCGGGCTCGTCCTCACCGGTTGTTCGTCCGAGGACTCCTTCAGCTACACGCCGCCCGACCAGGTCGACGCCTCCCTGCCCGACGACACCGTCGCGGCGATGCAGACCGCGGTCGACAACGCGCTCACCGCGTCGGGTGCGTCCGGAGCCATCGTCGGCGTCTGGGTGCCGTGGAGCGGCAGCTGGGTCGCGGCGGCCGGCACGCAGGACAAGGAGGGCGGAGCCGAGCTGACGACGGACATGTCGTTCCGCATCGCCGACGTCACGCGCCTCATGACGTGCGACGTGCTGTACGCGCTCGCCGACGAGGGCACCGTGGAGCTCGACGCGAAGGTGCCCACCTACGTCTCCGGCGTCGCGGACATGACCGACGTGACCCTGCTCGACCTCTGCAACGGCACGAGCGGCGCCGGGTCGTCCGAGGAGACCGCCAAGGCCGCCTGGATCAACACCCCCGAGCGCGTGTGGGCTCCGCTCGAGCTCGCCGGCTACGGCCTCGGCCGCGCCAGGGTGGCCCCGCACACGACCTTCCGCGACTCCGACGCGGGCTACCTGCTGCTCGGCCTCGCGCTCGAGCGCGCCACCGGCATGACCGCGCGCGAGCTCATCGCGGAGTACGTCACCGAGCCCCTCGGCCTCACGCAGACCGAGCTGCCCACGCCGCAGGCCGCCCCGCCGGTGCCCGAGCCCGCCATGAACGGCCACTACATGTCGGCTGTCGAGGGCGGCTTCAACTGCGCGGCCCCGGTCGACATCACCACCCTCTCGTCGAGCTCCGGCTTCACCGACTCCGGCGTCGTGTCGACCATCACCGACCTCGGCCGCTACGCCCAGGCGGAGGCCGCGCAGGCGCTGCGCACGAAGGAAGAGCCCGCGCGCTTCGGCTCGCCGCTGCCCGTGTCCGACACCGCCGCGTCGTGGTTCCAGGCCACCGGCGGTGCCTACCTCGTCGGCTCGATGGTCGGCCAGCACGGCTGGACCCCCGGCTATGCGACCGCCGCCTACTCCGACCCGGCCACCGGGTTCACGGTCGCCGTGGTGCTGAACGACTCCACCGCCGGGGCGCTGTTCGCCCAGCAGCTGTCGTGGGAGCTCGCGGCCATCGCGTCGAAGGCCCCCGCCGCGTCCGGGCAGACCGCCCCCGACTTCGGGCTGCCGTTCACCGCGGAGCAGTACCACCAGGCCACCACGGACGCTGCGCTCCCGTGCGTCGCGCCCGCGGAGGAGTGAGCAGTGAGCACCGGCTGATCGGAAGGGGTCGTCGTGGCGATCGTCGACAACGCGATCTACGTGGACGGCGTCCGCACGGAGAACCCGCGGACCCTCAGCGAGACGTTCGAGCGCATGCGCGAGCGACGCGGCATGAGCTGGATCGGGCTGTACCGGCCGAGTCCGGAGGAGATCCGCGCCGTGGCCGACGAGTTCGCCCTCCACGAGCTCGTGGTGGAGGACGCGCTGTCCGGCCACCAGCGCTCCAAGCTCGAGCGCTACGGTGACGTGCTGTTCATGGTGCTGCGACCCGCCCGCTACCTCGACGACCTGGAGGAGGTCGAGTTCGGCGAGGTGCACGTGCTCGTCGGGCCGGACTTCGTGGTGACCATCCGCCACGCGGAGGCCCCGGATCTGGCGCGGGTGCGCCGCCGCCTCGAGGCCAACCCCGCGCTGCTCTCCCACGGGCCGGAGGCCGTGCTGTACGCGATCCTCGACGAGGTGGTCGACGAGTACGCCCCCGTGCTCGCCGGCCTCGAGAACGACATCGACGAGATCGAGAGCCAGCTGTTCGAGGAGGATGTGGACGCCACGCAGCGCATCTACGACCTGGGCCGCGAGGTGATCGACTTCCAGCGCGCCACCCAGCCGCTCGTCGGCATGCTCGAGGCGCTCCTGCGCGGTTCCGACAAGTACCGGGTGAGCGAGGAGCTGCAGCGGTACCTGCGCGACGTGCTCGACCACACCTTGCGCGTGAGCGACAGGGCGACCACGTTCCGCACCGTGCTCGACAACGCGCTCACGGTCGAGTCGACCATCGTCGCGCGCCGCCAGAACGAGGAGATGCGGCGCATGACCGAGCTCAGCATCCGGCAGAACGAAGAGGTGAAGAAGATCTCCGGCTGGGCGGCGATCCTGTTCGCCCCGACCCTGGTCGGCACGATCTACGGCATGAACTTCGACCACATGCCCGAGCTGCACTGGCTGCTCGGCTATCCGATGGCGCTCGCGCTCATGGTCGCGATGGGCCTCGGACTCTACGCGGCGTTCAAGAACAAGGGATGGCTCTGACGCCGTGGGATGATCGCAGGATGGAACTCGTGGCGGGAATCGACTCCTCGACCCAGTCCTGCAAGGTCGTCATCGCCGACGCCCTCTCCGGTCGGGTGATCCGCGAGGGGCGTGCACCGCACCCGCCGGGCACCGAGGTCGACCCGGAGGAGTGGTGGCGGGCGCTGCAGGCCGCGATCGCCGCGGCGGGCGGGTTCGACGACGTGCGGGCCTGGGCGATCAGCGGACAGCAGCACGGCATGGTCGCGCTCGACGGCCGGGGACGGGTCGTGCGACCGGCCCTGCTGTGGAACGACCTGCGCTCGGCAGACGCGGCGGCCGCCCTGATCGCGGAGCACGGCGCCGCCGCCCTCGCCGAGCGCACGGGCCTGGTGCCCGTGCCGTCGTTCACGCTCACCAAGGTGCGGTGGCTGCGCGAGCACGAGCCGGAGCACGCCGCGCACGTGCGAGCGGTCGCCCTGCCCCACGACTGGCTCACCTGGCGGTTGCGCGGCTTCGGACCGGACGCGCCGCGCGGAGCCGATCTCGACGAGCTGGTCACCGACCGCTCCGAGGCCTCGGGCACCGGCTACTGGACCGACGCGGGCTACGACCGCGAGCTCTTCGCCGCCGCGCTCGGCCACGACGCGATCCTGCCTCGCGTGCTCGCGCACGACGCGGCCGTGACCGATGCGGACGGGCGCCGGGTCGGTCCCGGGTCGGGCGACAACGCCGGTGCGGCGCTGGGGCTCGGCGCGGCCGTGGGCGACGTGGTGGTGTCGATCGGCACGAGCGGCACGGTGTTCGCCACGAGTGCCCACCGCACGATCGACCCGTCGGGCATGGTCGCGGGCTTCGCCGACGCGGCCGGGGGCCACCTGCCTCTCGTCGCGACCGTGAACGCGGCGCGCGTGCTCGACACGCTGGCCACGCTGCTCGCGGTGGACCACGAGGAGCTCGGGCGGCTCGCGCTCGCCGCCGACCCGGGTGCCGGGGGACTGGTGCTGGAGCCGTACTTCGAGGGGGAGCGCACGCCGAACCTGCCCGACGCCACGGGCACCCTGTTCGGCATGACCCTCGCGGTCACCACGCGCGAGAACCTCGCGCGTTCCGCGTTCGAGGGCGTGCTGGGCGGCCTGCGCTACGGCCTCGACGCGATCCGCGCGCTCGGGGTGCCGACGGCGCGGGGCATCCTGATCGGCGGCGGCGCCCGGTCGGCGGCGGTCAGGGAGATCGCGCCGCTCATCCTCGACATCCCGATGACGGCACCGCCCGCGGGTGAGTTCGTCGCCTGGGGCATGGCACGTCAGGCCGCCCGCACGCTCGGGCACGAGCTGCCGCCCGCGGCCTGACCCGCGCGGCTCAGGCCTCAGCGGCGGGCCGCAGCAGGTCGGACCACGCCGCGGTGCCGTCGAACACGAGGTCGGTGCCGACCACGGCCCAGTCGGCGCCGGCCGCGGACAAGGCCTCCGCGTGCTCACGGCGCACGCCGCCGTCCACGCCGAGGGGTCGTGCGGGCGCGGCATCGCGGAGGGCCGAGAGCTTCGCCAGCACCCGCTCGTCGAACGTGCTCCCGGCCTGCCCCGGCACGATCGACATGCACAGCACGGGCAGGTCGAGCGGCACGGCCGTCGCGGGCGTCTGCGGGGAGACGGCGAGCCCGGCGCGCACGCCCCGGCGTTCGATCCGCGCGACCGCATCCTTCCAGTCGGCGCTCTCGACGTGCACGATCACGAGGTCGCAGAAGTCGGCCCACGCGTCGACCTCGCGCGCGGAGCGGTGCGCCATCACGTGCGCCTCGGCCGTCATGCCCGTCTGCGCGGCCAGCGCGGCGGCGTCGTCCGGAGTGAAGCCCCCGGCCGCGGCGAACCGCCCGTCGGTGGTGTCCCAGTGCAGCCGGCCCAGGCCCGCGTCGCGCAGTCGCAGTGCGGTGTCGAGGCGGTCGTCCGGGGCCACGGACCACAGCGACCCGGCGATCCGCATCACTCGTCGTCCGCCAGCACGGCCTGGGCGAGGGCGTGGTCGGTGAACAGTTCGCTGATCAGTCCCACCCGCGACACGGTGCGGATCGCGTCGGCCTTCGCGGCTCCTCCCGCGACGGCGACCACGCGCGGCACCTTCTGGAGCTGCTCGTACGAGATGTTGATGCAGCGGTCCTGGAACTCCGTGTCGACGGGGGTCCCGTCGCTGCGGATGAGGATGCCGGCGATGTCGGCGACGCACCCCTTGCTGAGCGCGTTGGCGAGGTCGTCGATGGGCAGCACGTCGCGCACCTGCGACACGGGCGGGTCCCATGCTCCGACCGACAGCAGCGCCGTGGTGACGGAGGGGAACAGGTCGATCGCCGAGCGGATGTCGGGGTGCCGGCGCAGGCTCATCGCGGTCTCGCGGTCGTCCACGATGAGCGGCGAGAAGATCGGGTACACCGCGCCTCCCGCGCGACGCGAGGTCTGTCGCACCACCTCGATCGGGGAGGAGGCGAGGTCGCCCGCCACGACACCGGTGAGCTGCACGATCGACAGGCGCGGCAGGTGCGCGAACTGGCTCGCGGTGGCGGTGAGCGTGCGGCCCCAGGTGACGCCGAGCACCTCGTCCTCCTGCAGCGTCTCGCTGAGCGCGCGGGCGGCGGCGGCGCCGATCTGGCGGCGCACGTCATCGTCGTCTCCGTGCGAGCGCACGACGAGGCAGCGCTCCAGGCCGAGCTTGTCCTGCAGGCGCTGGCTCAGCTCCACGTCGGGGAGACCCCAGTCGTGGATCTCGATCGTGACGATGCCCTCCTCCTTGGCGCGGCTGAGCAGGCGGGCGACCTTGAAGCGCGAGATGCCGAGGGCGTCGGAGATGTCGACGCGGGAGCGGTCCTCCAGGTAGTGCGCCCGGGCGACGGCCGCCATGAGGGCGCGATCCTGATCCACGCTCTTCGTCGCATCGCTCATTTGAGCGTTGAAATCACGAAACTGTGACATATGTGACGGCTGCCTTTCCTCCGGCTTGCGACGGTTCCTATGCTCAAACGTACATCCAAGCATCACAGATGAGCGCAGCATGTGCGAGGCGCGATCGAGGGAGAACGTGTTGAACGTCGATGACGACATCCTGGCGGTAGCGCGCGGGCGGCTCCAGGCCGAGGCCGAGGCCGTGCGCGCACTGATCGACACGATCGACGGCACCCTGGTCACCGCGGCCTCGATGATCCTGTCCGCCACGGGCAAGCTGTTCATCGGCGGCTCTGGGACCTCCGGCACGGTCGCCCGGCGCATGGCGCACATCCTGTCCGTCACCGGTACGCCGTCGCTGCCGTTCTCCCCGATGGACGGGCTGCACGGGGCCTCCGGCGCCATCACCGCCGACGACCTCGTGCTGCTGATCTCCAACGGCGGCGCCTCCGACGAGGTCGTGCAGCTCGCCCGCATCGCCCGCGGCCGCGGCGCCCGCGTGATCGCCCTCACCCGCAGCCACGACACCCCCCTCGCGCGGCTCGCCGACCACAGCGTCGCCGTGGCCGTGCAGCCCTCGGCCGACATCGGCGGCATCGTGGCCACCGGCATCACGATCGCGCAGTCCGCGTGGGGCGACGCGCTCGCCGAGGTGCTCATGCGCGGTCGCGGCTACACGTGGGCGGAGTTCATGACCACGCACCCCGCGGGCGCCGTCGGACGCCTCGAAGACCTCCCCGCCGACCCCTCCCGCCTCACCGTCCCCCCGTTCGAGGAGGTCGCGCGATGATCGACGTGGTCGCCGGAGTCGACAGCTCCACCCAGTCGTGCACGGTCGAGCTGCGCGACGCCGCCACCGGGGCGCTCGTCGCCACCGGGCGCGCCCCCCACCCCGTGACCCACCCGCCCGTCAGCGAGCAGGACCCCGAGGCGTGGTGGGCGGCCCTGGTCGCCGCGATGGCCGAGGCCCGCCGCGGCGCCGACGTGCGGATCGTCGCGGTCGGCGTCGGTGCGCAGTGCCACGGCCTCGTCGTGTCGGATGCCGACGGACGCGTCCTGCGCCCCGCGCGACTGTGGAACGACACCACCTCCGCCCCGCAGGCCGCGGCGCTGCTCGCGCGTCACCCCGCCGCCTGGTGGGCGCAGCAGATCGGGATCGTGCCGTCGGCGGCCATCACCGTGTCGAAGCTCGCGCTGCTGGCCGAGACCGAGCCGGAGACCCTCGCCCGCGCGCGTCACCTCTCCGTGCCGCACGACTGGCTCACGTACCGCCTCACCGGGCGCCGCGTGACCGACCGCTCCGACGCCTCGGGCACCGGCTACTACTCCGCCGCGACGGGACGCTGGCGCACCGACATCCTCGACGAGGCGGTGGGCGAGCGCGACTGGGCGCCGCTGCTGCCCGAGGTGCTCGGACCCGACGAGGCCGCCGGGCGCATCCTCCCCGCCGCGGCCGACGCGCTCGGCATCGACCGCGACGCGCAGATCAGCGCGGGTGGCGGCGACCAGCACCTCGCCGCCCAGGGCATCGGGCTCGGCGAGGGCGACGTGGCGTACAGCCTCGGCACCTCGGGCGTCGTGTTCGCGACCACGCCCGACCCGGTCGCCGACGTGACCGGGGCCGTCGACGGTGTCGCCAACGTGACCGGCGGCTACCTGCCGCTCGTCTGCACGCTCAACGCCACCAAGGTGACCGACACGATCGCGCGGCTGCTCGGCGTCGACCACCGCGAGCTCACCGACCTCGCCCTCGCCGCCCCGCTCGACCCTGAGCGACCCGTGCTGGCCGCCTACCTCGACGGGGAGCGCTCGCCCCGGCTCCCGTCCGCCCGGGGCATGCTCGCCGGACTCACCACCGCGACCGGACGCGAGCAGCTCGCCCTCGCCGCGTTCGAGGGCGTCGCGCTCGGACTCGTCCGCGGGGAGCGGGCCCTCGCGGCGCTCGGCATCCCCACCACGGGCCTCACCATCGCGATCGGCGGCGGCGCCCGCTCGCTCGCCTACCGGCAGGTGATCGCCGACCTCACGCAGCGGCCCGTGCACACCGTGGACGCGCCGGAGGGCACCGCGCGCGGCGCCGCGATCCAGGCCGCCGCCGTGCACCGCGGCGAGACGGTCGCCGCCGTGACCGCGGCCTGGCGCCCCGCCACCACCTCGGTGACCGAGCCCGCCGCCGACCGCAGCGACGTGTGGGACCGCTACCTGCACCTCGCCGACCTGCAGGCCGAGCCGGCCGCGGCCCACCCGCTTTCCCCCGAGAGAGAGGACACTCATGTCTGAGATCCCGTCCACGATGACCGCCAGCGTGCTGCGGGGGGTGAAGGACCTGGTGCTCGAGGAGCGCCCCGTCCCCACGCCCGCCGCGGACGAGGTGCTCGTGGAGGTCGCGAGCGTCGGCGTCTGCGGATCCGACGTGCACTACTACGAGCACGGACGCATCGGACCCTACGTCGTCGAGAGCCCGCTGATCCTCGGCCACGAGGTGAGCGGCCGGATCGTCGCGGTCGGCGCCGACGTCGACCCCGCCCGCGTCGGGCAGCGCGTCGCCATCGAGCCGCAGCGCCCGTGCCGCCGGTGCGACTTCTGCCGCGCCGGCGACTACAACCTCTGCCCGCAGATGGAGTTCTACGCCACCCCGCCGATCGACGGCGCCTTCTGCGACTACGTGCTGATCCAGGACGACTTCGCCTACGAGGTGCCCGACGCCATCAGCGACAACGCCGCCGCGCTCATGGAGCCGCTGTCGGTGGGCATCGCCGCCGCGCAGAAGGGCGGCATCAAGGTGGGCGACACCGTGCTGATCGCCGGCGGCGGCCCCATCGGCATCATCGCCGCGCAGGTCGCGAAGGCGTTCGGCGCAGTCGACGTCGTGGTCGCCGACATCAACCCGGCCCGCCGCGAGCTCGCCGCCTCCTACGGCGCCCGCGTGGTCGACCCCGCCGCGGAGTCCACCGTCGAACTGGCGGCGAACGTCTTCATCGACGCCTCGGGCGCCACCCCCGCGATCGTCAACGGCATCCGCTCCACCCGCGCGGGCGGCACCGTGGTGCTGGTGGGCAGCGCCGACGAGTTCCCGCTCTCGGTGCCCGAGGTCGCGATGCGCGAGCTCAACGTCACCGGCATCTTCCGCTACACCGGCACCTGGCCGATCGCCCGCGCCCTGCTCGAGTCCGGCCAGGTCGAGCTCGACTCGCTCGTCACCCACGTGTACGGCATCGAGCAGGTCGAGGAGGCGCTGTCGGGCGAGGGGTCGATCGACTCGCTCAAGCGCATCGTCCTGCCCCGCACCCGGCGCGTGGACGAGCCGTCGGTCAAGGCGGCGTCATGAGCGAGACGCTGCTGTCGGTCGAGGGGGTGTCGAAGTCGTTCCCCGGGGTGAAGGCCCTCGACGACGTCTCCTTCGACGTGCGCCCCGGCACCGTGCACGCCCTGTGCGGCGAGAACGGTGCCGGCAAGTCGACGCTCATGAAGATCATCAACGGCATCTACCAGCCCGACGCCGGGACGATCCGGGTGCGCGGCGAGGAGGTGCGGATCAAGAACCCCATCGACGCCCGCGCCCGCGGCATCGCGATGATCTCGCAGGAGCTCAACTACGTGCCGGGCATGACGATCGCGGAGAGCTTCTTCCTCGGCCGGCTGCCGATGAAGTACGGCAAGGTCGACTGGCGGTTCATCCGCAGCGAGGCCCGCCGCATCCTCGCCGAGGAGGGCCTGGACTTCTCGATCAACCGACGCCTGGGCACCCTCACCGTGTCGGAGATCCAGACCCTGGAGATCCTGCGCGCGGTCTACCACAGCGCCGACGTGCTGATCATGGACGAGCCGACCTCGGCCATCGCGCACAAGGAGGTCGAGTCGCTGTTCGCGAAGATCCGCGACCTGCGCGCCCAGGGCAAGTCGATCATCTACATCTCGCACAAGATGGACGAGGTCTTCGAGCTCGCCGACGACATCAGCGTGCTGCGCGACGGCACCGTCGTCAGCTCGCAGCCCGCCGCGGACATCACCTCCAGTCAGGTGATCGCGCAGATGGTGGGCCGCGACCTCGACCACCAGTCCTACCCCAAGGAGCGGGTCGAGATCGGCGACACCGTGTTCCGCGCCACCGGGCTCTCCGCCGCGCACATGTTCGAGGACATCGACCTGCACATCCGCGCGGGCGAGATCGTCGGGCTCGCGGGGCTCATCGGCGCCGGACGCAGCGAGGTCATCCGTGCGGTGTTCGGGCTCGACAAGCTCGACGCGGGCGAGATCGAGGTCGACACGAAGACCGTGAAGATCAAGAACCCCACGCACGCGATCAAGGCCGGCGTCGCGATGCTCTCGGAGGACCGCCGCCTGGTCGGCATCGTCCCGCAGCTGAGCATCATGAAGAACGCCACGCTGGCGAGCCTGCGCAAGGTCATCCGCGGTGGCTTCGCGCGGCGCCGCGAGGAGGAGAAGCTCGTCACCGAGTACTTCCAGAAGATGAACGTCAAGGCGCCCAGCCTGCAGACGCGCATCGCGAACCTCAGCGGCGGCAACCAGCAGAAGGTGCTCCTCGCCCGCTGGCTGATCGCCGACCCGAAGGTGCTGCTGCTCGACGAGCCCACCCGCGGCATCGACGTCGGCGCCAAGTTCGAGATCTACAAGATCATGACCGAGCTCGCCCGCCAGGGCCGCGGCATCCTCATGATCTCCTCCGAGCTGCCCGAGCTCATCGGGATGTGCGACCGCATCTACGTGATGTCGGCCGGACGCCTCACCGCGGAGCTGACGCCCGATCAGTTCTCGCAGGAAACCATCCTCACCTACGCCATGAATGAAATCGAGGTGGCATGACAATGCTCCAGAACCTGAAGAGACTCGAGGTGAACCGCTTCTCGATCTACATCATCCTGCTGGTGGTGATCGTCGCGGCGAGCTTCCTGAGCCCGAACTTCCTGAGCTCCGACAACATCTTCAACGTGCTCCGCCAGGTCGCCGTGATCACGATCCTCGCGTTCGGCGCGATGACGCTCATCATCGGCGGCATGATCGACCTGTCGGCCGGTGCCGTCATGGCGTTCGCGGGCGTCGTGTCGGTGCTGGTCTACAAGTCGACGGGCAACCTGCTGCTCGCGATCCTCGCCGGCATCCTCATCGGCATGCTCTGCAACCTCGTCAACGCGTTCCTCGTGGCGACGCTGAAGACCCCCGCGTTCATCGTGACCCTCGGCATGATGCTGATGGCGCGCGGCGCGGTGCTCGAGCTCACGCAGGGGCAGAACGTGCTGCAGCTGGGCGACTTCATCCTCATCGGCCAGGGCAACCTCGGCTGGCTGCCCATCCCGGTGCTGGTGCTCATCGGCGTCACCATCGTGATCTGGTACCTGATGAACCAGACCCGCTACGGCCGCTCCGTCTACGCGGTCGGCGGCAACGAGGAGGCGGCTCGCGCTGCCGGCATCTCGGTCGAGCGGGTGAAGTACCAGGCGTTCCTCGTCAACGGCGCCCTGGTCGGCATCGCGGGCGTGATCTTCATGTCGCGCGTCAACGCCGGGCTCCCCAACGCGGGCGTCGGCTACGAGCTGCAGGCCATCACCGCCCCGATCATCGGCGGCACCAGCTTCTCGGGCGGCGTCGGCACGGTCATGGGCACCCTCGCGGGCGCGCTGATCGTCGGCATCCTCGGCAACATCATGAACCTCATCGGGATCGGCTCGTACATCCAGCAGATCGTGATGGGCGCCATCATCGTCGTCGCCGTCGCCTACGACGTCTTCAGCAAGCGCGGCAAGGCGAAGACCACCATCCTCAAGTCCGACGCGAAGGGCGACCCCTTCCCCGTCGGAGCCTCCTCGTCCGCATCCGATCCGGGAGGCGGCAGGACCTCGTCCTGACCCCTCCGTCCATCGCTTCACCCACCCACAGAAAACAGGAGAAGACAATGAAGAGTCTTACCCGCAGGATCATCGCGCTCGGCGCCGCTGCCGCCGCGGCGATCAGCCTCGCCGGCTGCGCCGTCACCACCGGGAACCCGGCCGGGAACGGCGGCGGAGGCGCCTCCGAGGACAAGGACGAGTACCGCGTCGCGTACATCGCCCGCGCCCAGGCCGACTCGTTCGCCGCGTGGCTCGCGAACGAGATGAAGCAGGAAGCCGGCAACTACGACGACATCACTCTCGAGGTGTTCGACGGCCAGGCCGACGACGAGATCGAGAACAAGATGATCGAGAACGCGATCGCCAACCGGTTCGACGCGATCATCATCCAGGCGAACAACGCCGACGCGCAGCTGCCGTACATCCAGCAGTCCATCGACGCGGGCATCGTGACCATCACCACGAACCCGCGCGTCGAGGGCCTGAGCGGCGGCAACTCGGTCGACGCCGATCCGTACAAGCAGGGCGCCGTGGTCGCCGAGCTCGCGGTCGAGCAGATCCCCGACGGCGCCAACGTCGTGGTGCTGAACGGCCCGGCGGGCAACTTCCACAGCACGGCCCGCCGTGACGCGTGGCAGAAGGAGTTCTTCGAGAAGCGCACCGACGTGAACATCGTCGCGGAGGACATCGCGAACTGGAACAAGGACGAGGCCATGACCCTCATGGAGGACTGGTCGCTCGCGAACCCGCAGATCGACGCGATCATCTCGATGAACGACAACATGGCGTCGGGCGCGCTCGAGGCCGTGAAGGGCAAGAGCGGCTTCGACGGCATCCTCGCGTTCGGCGTGGACGGCACCCCCGAGGCCACGCTGCTCATCGAGGCGGGGACCATGACGGCGACCTCGCTGCAGAACGCCCGCGAGCTGGCGCAGCTGAACCTCAAGGCCGTGCACGACCTGCTCACGGGCGCCGAGGACGAGGTCAACGTCGACATCGGCAACCCGCTGATCACGAAGGACAACGTGCAGGAGTACATCGACCTGTACAAGGAGGCCGGTCTGCTGGACCAGTGACACCGCGTCGGGGGAGCGGGCGACCGCCCGTTCCCCCGGCCCGTGCCCCCGCCCGTCCCCTCCCCGAAAGACCCCGATGCGCGCACTGACCGCCGCCGACGCTCCCGTCCGGGTGCGCGAGCTCTCCCGCGACGCACGTCCGTTCCTGCTCGGCGTCGTCGGGCCGCCCGGCGCCGGCAAGTCCACGCTCGCCGCCGCCCTGGGGCAGCCGGTGCTGCCGATGGACGGGTTCCACCTCGCCAACGAGCACCTCGACCGTCTCGGACTGCGCGACCGCAAGGGCGCCCCGGAGACCTTCGACGTGCACGGCTTCGCCGCCCTGCTCACCCGACTCCGCGCGGGCGAGGCCGTGCTCGCCCCGCGCTTCGACCGCGACCTCGACGCCGCGGTCGCCGGCGCCCTCCCGCTCTCCGCCTCCGACCGCGTGATCGTGGTGGAGGGCAACTACCTGCTGCACGACGCGGGCGGCTAGGAGCGCGTGCGCCCGCTGCTCGACGAGGTCTGGTACCTCGACGTGCCCGACGGACTGCGCGTGCGCCGCCTCGTCGCCCGTCACGAGGCCCACGGCCGCTCCCACGACGACGCCGTCGCCTGGGCGACCCACGTCGACGGCCCCAACGCCGACCTCATCCGCGCGACCCGCCACCGGGCCGACGCGATCCTCACCCCGACCGAAGGAGACGACGCATGAGCGTCATGGACACATTCGCCCTCACCGACCGCACCGCCCTCGTCACCGGCGCCACGCGCGGCCTCGGACGGGAGTTCGCCCGCGCGCTCGCCGAGGCCGGAGCCGACGTGGTCGTGCACGGCCGCGACGAAGCGGCGGCACGCGAGACCGCGGCGGAGATCGAGGCCGTGGGGCGCCGGGCCTGGGTGGTGCTGGGCGACCTGACCGACCGTGCGTCGGTCGACCGCATCGCCGCCGAGGCCATCGACGCCGCGGGCGGACGCCTCGACATCCTCATCAACAACGCCGGGGCGTGCATCCACCGTCCGGCGCTCGAGGTGACCGACGACGAGTGGTCGCACGTGATCGACACGAACCTCACGGCCCTGTGGTGGATGTCACAGACCGTCGGCGCGCACATGGTCGCCCGCGGCTCCGGGTCGATCGTGAACGTGGGCTCGATCTCGGCGCAGATCGTGAACCGTCCGCAGTTCCAGCCGGCGTACAACGCCTCCAAGGCCGCGGTGCACCACCTCACCAAGTCGCTCGCGGCCGAGTGGGCCCCGTCCGGCGTGCGGGTCAACGCCGTCGCGCCCGGATACATCAAGACCGACATGTCGCCGGTGGACGAGCCGCGCTTCCGCCGCTTCTGGATCGAGGACTCGGCTCAGCAGCGCTACGCCACGCCCAGTGAGGTCAGCCCGTCCGTCGTGTTCCTCGCCTCCGACGCGGCGAGCTTCATGTCGGGCGCCGTGCTCGTGGTCGACGGCGGCTACACGCTGTTCTGATCGCGGCGCACACGCGAACGCCCGCTCCCGGGGGAGGAGAGCGGGCGTTCGTGCGTGCGGGGTCAGTCCTCGCCGTCGGCCTCGGGCATGCCGGGGCCGGGGCCCGGGCGCACTTCGGCGTCGTCGCGGATGTCGACGCGCGTGGTGCCGTCGTGCTCGCTCACGTCGATGCGGGGGGCGGCGTCGGCCTCGGTCGCGTCGGGAGCCGAGGTGAGCTGGTCGTGCCGGTTCTCCTCGAAGCTCTCGCGGTCGTCGCCGGTGCGGTCGTGGTCAGGCGTGCTCATGATGCTCCTTCTGGTCGTCGGTCGTCGAACGGGAACGCGTCCAGCGTGCCACGGCGTACAGCACCCCGCCCACCGCGAGCAGGATCGCGCCGAACAGCCACACCTGCGCACGCTGCTGGGTGAGCAGCAGGATGCACGACCCGACGCCCAGCACCGGCACGAAGGTCCACACGCGGAAGTGGTCGTGCTCCACGCGGTCGCGCCGCAGCACCAGCACCGACACGTTCACGCTGAGGAACACGACGAGCAGCAGCAGCACCACGGTCTCGGCCAGAGTGGCCAGGTCGCCGACGAGCGTGAGGCCCATCGCGACGAGGGTCGTGGTGAGGATCGCGACCCACGGGGTCTTCCGCTTCGGCAGCACGCGTCCGAGCACGGACGGCAACAGGTTCTGCTCGGCCATGCCGTACGTGAGGCGGCTGACCATGATCATGGTCAACAGGGCGCCGTTGGCCACGGCGATGAGGGCGATGAGGCTGAACAGCCACGACGGCACGTTCACCCCGGTCGCCTCCACCACGGCGAGCAGCGGGCCGCTGGACTCCTGCAGTTCGGACGACGGGAGGGCGATCGCGCTCGCGAGCCCCACGAGCACGTACACGACGCCGGCGGTGATCAGGGCGGCGAAGAGCGCCCGCGGGTACGTGCGGCGCGGGTCCTTCACCTCTTCGATCATGTTCGCCGAGGTCTCGAACCCGACGAACGAGTAGTACGCGATCACGGCTCCGGAGAGCACGGCGATCGCCACGTTCGACCCCTGGGGCGCGGCCATCGCGCGCGACACGTCGCCACCGCCGCCGCCCACGAAGATCGCGACGACGACGATCACGATCACCAGACCGCTGAGCTCGATCGCGGTCATCACGAGGTTCGCGCCCATCGACTCGCGGATCCCCCGGGCGTTCAGCAGGCCGACGAGCGCGAGGAAGGCGATCGCGACGGGGATGGTCGGCAGGTCGACGAAGGTGCTGAGGTAATCACCGGCGAAGGCGATAGCCAGCCCGGCGGCACTGGTCACCCCGGCCGCGAGCATGCTGAAGCCCACCAGGAACGACACCAGCGGGCTGTGGAAGGCGCGCTCCGCGAACACCGCGGCCCCGCCCGCGCGCGGGTATTTCGTGACGAGCTCGGCGTAGGAGCCCGCCGTGAGCAGCGCCAGCAGCAGCGCCAGCACCAGGGGTGCCCACAGCAGGCCGCCGACCTTGCCCGACAGCACGCCCATGAGCGCGTAGATGCCCGCGCCCAGCACGTCGCCGAGGATGAAGGCGTAGAGCAGGGGGCCGGTGATGGCGCGCCGCAGCTTGGTGGGCGCCTCGGTCGCGGGCGCAGTCTGGGAGGTCATGCTCGCACGCTAGGGGGAGCGGACGGCCACGGGCGACGGGCTTGACAGGGGTGCGGAACATGCGCGAAGACCGCGGACGGGCACCGTCCTCGGGTGTGACAGCGCCCCGTCCAGCGTTTTCCCAGAAAAGACCGCGCGGCTCCGCCTCCCGGCCCACCGCGGCCGCTATCCTCAGTGCCGCAAGGCGGGTCGTCGGCTACGAATTGCCGAGCGGACGGGGTGGCCGCCTTCGGTTCCACAGAAAAGGGCACACTCATGACCGGTACACCGCGGAAGGCCATCGCCGAAGCGATCGCCACCTTCCTCTTCGTCCTCGCGATCATCGCGGCCGTCAACAGCGGCAGCCCGCTGACGCCGCTCGCGATCGGCTTCACCCTGATGGTGCTCGTGTACTCCACGGGCCACATCTCCGGCGCTCACCTGAACCCCGCCGTCTCGCTCGGCGTCTTCCTCCGCGGCGGCCTGAGCGTCGCCGACTTCATCGCCTACCTGATCGCCCAGTTCGTGGGTGGCGCGCTCGCCGCCCTCGCCGCGCTCGCCGTCTGGCCCGCGGGCGACAAGGCCATGGTGATCGAGGTCGGCCCGGCGTTCCTGGTCGAGGCGCTGTTCACGCTCATCCTCGTGTGGGTCGTGCTGAACTCCGCCACGTCGAAGGACACCGCGGGCAACTCGTTCTACGGCCTCGCGATCGGCGCCACCGTGTTCATCGGCGCCGCGACCGTCGGCTCCATCTCGGGCGGCGGCTTCAACCCCGCCGTGGCCCTCGGCCTCTCGGTCAGCGGCCACTTCGCGTGGAGCTCGCTGTGGCTCTACATCGTGGCCCCGGCCGTCGGCGCGATCATCGCCGCGGTCCTGTTCCGCGTGCTCAACACCGACGACGCGAAGAAGATCGCCGCCGCCGAGTGACACCGTGACACCGGAGCGCCGCATCCCCTCGGGGGTGCGGCGCTTCTGTGTGTCAGGGGTCAGGGGGCGACCGTCCGGAGAATAATCAGCGAGCGATCAGGTGGGCTCTCTGACGCCGTGGCATCCTGCGGAGGCCGAGCGGGGGCCGGTCGAACGCGACCGGCGAAGATCGACCCGAGATAGGGGGACCCTCGCATGGGAACCGAAGAAATCAGCAGGCGGACTTTCGCCAAGAGCGCGGCCTGGGTGGCCATGGCGGCGCTCGCCTCCACCGCCGCACCGGTCTCCGCGGCCGCGGACTCCGTCCCGGATGGAGTGACCGTGTCGTTCGTCGGCTTCGACTCGCCTCCGGCGGGGAGCGATCGCGACACCGGCGATCCGACATGGCCGGAGAACTACCTGCTGGAGGCGCGCTTCCGTCTGCAGCTGGCGCCCGGGGTCTCGCTTCCTGCGGGATCCCGCCTGTTCATCGGCGCGGACGCCGGGATCTTCCCGTCGGGCTTCGCCTTCTTCCGCGGTCCGGCCGTCGGAGCGAGCACCTCGGACGGCCTCTGGGTGCGAGACCCCGACGAGTACTACACGGAGAACTACAACCCGAACACTGGCTTGCGGAAGTTCGCGTACGCGGTCTACCGCCTCGCGCGCGACCTCGCAGCGCCGGCGGACCTGACGTTCTCGGTGGCGGGGGTGAGCAACGCCGCCGTCCCGACGGGATGGAACGCGCAGACGGTGCTCGTGGCCGACCTGGTGTCGGCCAGCTCGTTCAGCGCCGGTGCCGCGCATCACCGGGCGCTCTCATCGCCCTTCCGGATCGTGGACGTGCCCCCGGACCCGAAGGCCGACACGAACGGAACCGGAGTGCCCGGGCTCTACGCGTACCCCCGCGCGACGGCCGCAGGCCGAGTCGCCGAGTTCAGCACGCTGCTGCGGGTGATGCCGACGATGACCGCGAACATCTTCTGGAGCCACCAGTTCGGGATCTCTGGAACGTCGGGCGGCTACACCGGCGTGCAGACCTACGGGAACACGAACGGAAGGCAGTGGCTGTTCTCCCTTTGGGGGGCGACCGACGCCGAGGTCAATCCGAGCCTGCACGGGGTGATGGCCGGCGACACCGACGGTGCGCCCGGCCGATCCGTCCGGGTGTTCCGTCCGTGGACCACCGGTCGGACGTATGTCTTCCGCGTCGCGGAGATCCCCGGACGCCCCGGCTGGTGGAACTCGACGGTGACCGACACGGCCGACGGCACGAGCTTCTCGATCGGCAACTTGTTCGTGCCGCAGCAGGGTGCGCTCATCTCACCCCAGGCGTCGTGGGTCGAGTACTGGAACTGGAACGATTCCACAGCCCAGTGTCTCGATCAGGAGAACAGCGACGCCGTGTATGCACCGCTGAGGCTCGATGGCCTGCTCGTGCCGTACGTGGTGGGCAAGTCCAACCCGCCGTGCTCGGGGGGCTCGGTGACCAGCGCCCGCGCGAGGGCGACCCGCTGCTGCTGCCCACCCGACAACTGGTGCGGGAAGCGATCGGCGAGGTCGGCGAGACCCACGAGAGCCAGGGCGTCGAGCGACCGTCGTGCCGCCTCGGCCCGGCCGACTCCGCGGCGTCGCAGACCGAAGGCCGTGTTGTCGACCACGCGCAGGTGCGGGAACAGCGAGTACGACTGGAACACCATGCCGATGTCGCGCTTGTTGGTCGCCACCCGAGAGACGTCTCCGCCGCCGAGCAGGACCGCACCGCCATCCGCGACCTCGAGCCCGGCGAGCACGCGCAGCAGCGTGGTCTTGCCGCATCCGGACGGGCCCAGCAGCGACACGAACTCGCCCGGCGCGATGTCGAGATCGACGCCGTGCAGCACGGTCGTGCCGCCGTAGCGCTTCACGATGCCCTGGAGCTGCACGCGGGTGCCCTCGCCGGCCCGCGCGAGCAGCAGGTTGTCCTTCGTGCGGGGGAGGGCGTGGTCGAGGGTCATGAGCGGGCCTTTCGGGAGCCGCGCGCGACGCGGCCGATCAGGAGGAGCAGGAGGAAGACGAGCAGCAGCGCCAGCAGGGTGAAGATCGCCGGCGCGTAGGGGTCCTGCTTCTGCACGACGAGCATCGCCGTCTGGAACACCGGACGGTTCAGGAGGGAGGCGATCGTGAACTCTCCCAGGACCACGGCGATCGACAGCAGCGACGCGGCCAGCAGCCCCTGGCGGAGGTTCGGCGCGAGCACGCGGAGCACCACGGCTGGCCAGCTCGCGCCGAGGGAACGGGCCGCCTCCGACAGCGTGCGCAGGTCGGCCGCGTCGATCGCCGCCTGGATCGACCGGAAGGCGAACGGCAGCACGGTGATGCCGTAGGCGAACGCGAGCGTCCAGGTGCCGGTGCCGAGGGTACGACCGATCTGCAGATAGAGGGGTGCGAGGCCGACCACCAGCACGATCGCCGGGATCGAGATGGGCAGGAGCGCGAGGAACTCGAACGCGGGCTTCAGCCGCGGGAAGCGCAGGTTCACCAGGATCATCGTCGGGGCGAGCACCAGCAGGACGATCGCGACGGTCACGACGGCGAGGATCAGCGAGTTGCCGAGTCCCGTCCAGATCGGCCGGAGCGCGGCCGCCGCGGCGGGGTCGAACAGCGCGGCCCAGTGCTCGAACGACGGTCCGTCGGCACCACGGAGCGTGAACAGGAACGTCGACACGAGCGGTACAGCGAAGAACGCGCCGACGAGCACACCGATCACCCAGCGCGTGGTGCGCGACGGGGCGAGACGGTTCACGAGCGCCACCGCGCAGCCCGGCGCTGGATCAGCGAGTACAGGCCCATCACCACGCCGACCACCACGATCATGCCGAGGGCGAGCGCCCCGGCGAGGTTCTCCCTCCCCAGCAGCGTCTCGCTCGTGAGGGCGGTACGGATCTGCAGCGGCACGATCTGCGAGCCCTGGCTGGCCAGCGCCGCGGCGGTCGCGTACGACGAGAAGGCGTTCGCGAACAGCAGCAGCAGGCTGGCGAGGAACGAGGGCGCGAGCACGGGCAGGCCGATGCGCAGCCAGAAGCTCGCCCGCGTGCCGCCCAGCGTGAGGTTCGCCTCGGCCCACTGCGGCTGCAGGGCGGCGAGGGCGGGCATGAACGTGATGACCATGAGCGGCACCTGGAAGTAGATGTAGGGCAGGACGAGCCCGGGCAGCTCGTAGAGCCAGGTGCCGTTCGCGAAGATGTCGACGCCGAGCGTGTCGCGCAGGAAGACCGTGACCACCCCCTGGATGCCGATCGTGGCGATGAACGCGAACGCCAGCATCACCCCGCCGAACTGGGCGAGCACCCCGGCTGCTGCATCGACCGCCCGGCGCACGGCGCCCTCGGGCGGAGCGCCGAGCAGCGCGTAGCAGACCAGGGCCCCCGCGACCGCTCCGACCGCGGCCGTGAGCAGCGACAGCCCGGCCGAGTTCGCGAACGTCCTCAGGACCACGGGGTCGCCCAGTGCCTCCACGTTCGCCATCGTGACCGCGCCGTCGTCATCGAAGAACCCCGAGCCGACGGCGAGCACCGTCGGCACGGCGAGGAACAGCACCACGTAGGCCGCGAAGGGGACCAGCCCCAGCCACGCGAACGACGGCGCGGACCGCCGGGCCCCCGCATCACGCGCGGGCCCGGCGGTGGTGGCGGAGGCGGACGCCGCGACGTCCGCCCCCGGTGCGACGACGGTCGTCACTGGACCGCCGCGGCCCACTTCTCGCCGAGCAGCGTGCCGGCGTTCGTCGACTGCTCCTCGGTCGGCACGACGGTCTCCGCCGGTGCCTCGGGCAGCGCGGCGGCGAGGTCGGCGTCGATCGTGCCCGCCTCCGTCATGGCCTCCATGCGCACCGGACGGGCGCCGCCCTTCAGCCACAGGTTCTGCACCTCGTCGCTGTAGAGGAACTCCTGCCACAGTCGCGCGGCGGCCGGGTGCGGGGCGTCGGCGTTGATGGCCTGGTTGTAGTAGCCGGCGTAACCGGTGCCGTCGAGCACGACGACCTTCCAGTCGGGGTTGTCGGCCGTGTGGGCGGCGTTCAGGTAGTCCCAGTCGAACACCACCGGGGTCTCACCGCTGGCGATGGTGGCGGTGGTCACGTCGACCTTGAGCAGGTTGCCGGCCTTCTGCAGCTCGGAGAAGAAGTCGATGCCCGGCTGGAAGTCGTCGAGCGTGCCGTCCGACTGCACGGTCGCGAGGCCCACCGCGGCGAACGCGGCACCGGCCTGCGTGGGGTCGCCGTTGATCGCGACCGCGCCCTTGTAGTCGGCGGAGAGCAGGTCGTCGAGCTCGGACGGTGCGTCGTACTTCGACGAGTCGTAGCCGATCGACATGTACCCGCCGTAGTCGCCCACGAACAGCCCGCTGGGCTCCTTGAGCTCGTCGGGGATGTCGTCCCACGTCTGCACCGTGTACGGCGCGAAGGCGTCGGTGTTCTGCAGGGCCACGGTGAGGCCGAGGTCGAACACGTCGGGCGCCGTGTCGAGGCCCTTGTTCGTCTCGGCGGCCTGGATCTCCTCCGCGCTGGACACGTCGGGCGAGGCCTCGTTGATCGTGATCTCGGGGTACTTCTCGGCGAAGAGATCGAGGATCTCGCCGTAGTTCGCCCAGTCGCGCGGGAGCGCGATGACGTTGAGCTGTCCCTCGGCCTTGGCGGCGGCCTCCAGATCGGCGAACGTGCCGAAGTCGGCCACCGACGTGGCCGCCGACGCGTCGACGTCGGGCTCTCCGGAGCCGGAGCCCGACGCGTCGGCGGCGCCGGAGCAGGCGCTCAGTGCGAGCGCGGCCGTGGTGGCGAGGGCGATGCCGGCGCCGATGCGCGCGCGGCGGGTGAAGCGTGCCATGAGTATCCTCTCGGTGCCCGGCGCGGGTTCGCCGGGGTCGGGTTGCGAGAGGACACTACGAGCCGGAGGTTGCCGCTCATGGCGGCCGCGGTGAACGGACGGTGTCCGATGGGTGGCGCGCGGGCGCGGGACCGACAGGCGGGCCGGCGCGGTCGCCGGTCAGTGCGGGACGGTGAGCTTGAAGCCGCGGTGCGAGCCGACGTAGCCGAGACGCTCGTAGAAGCGGTGCGCGTCGGTGCGTGCGGCATCGGAGGTCAGCTGCACCATCGCGGCGCCGAGCGCGGGCGCGGCCTGTTCCCCGACCCAGCGCATCACGGCCCCGCCGAGACCCGCCGAACGCAGGTCGCTGCGCACGCGGACGGCCTCGACCAGCAGGCGACGGGCACCGCGCCGTGCCATGCCGGGGATCGACGTGAGCTGGAGCGTGCCGACGACGGCCCCGCCGAGCTCGACCACCAGCAGGTCGTTCGAGGGCTCGGAGAGGATCTCCCTCAGGCCGCGCTCATAGGCGGGGCGATCCTCGTCGGAGGCCACATCACCGCGGGCGGCGCTGATGGGGTCGTCGGCGAGCAGCGCGATCACCGCATCGGTGTCGTCCAGGGTGGCCCGCCGCAGGACGGCCTCGCCGACGCGCGACGGGAAGGGGAAGGGCAGGGGGAGGGCGTCGAGCATGGCACCAGTCTCTCAGGGGCGCGGATGCGGGAGGAGGGTGCACTCTCTGGAATCATGGCCGGGTGGATATCGGCACGGTGCTCGGGCTCGAGCAGCTCACCTGGGGGATGCTGATCCTCGTGATCGTCGCGGCGTTCTGCGCCGGCTGGATCGACGCGGTCGTGGGCGGCGGGGGGCTGCTGCAACTGCCCGCGCTGCTGCTGATCCCCGGTATCGCGCCGGTGCAGGCCCTGGCCACCAACAAGCTCGCGTCGGTGTTCGGCACGGCGACGAGCAGTGTCACGTACTACCGTCGCGCGAAACCCGACATCCGCACGGCTCTGCCCATGGCGGTGATCGCGATGCTCGGCTCGTTCGGGGGAGCCGCGGTCGCCACGGTGCTCCCGCCCGCCGCGTTCAAGCCGATCATCGTGGTCGCACTCCTCGCGGTCGCCCTGTTCACGGCGCTCCGCCCGCAGCTCGGCGCCGCGACCCGGCTGCGCTTCCACGGCCACAAGCACCACCTCATGGCGGGCCTCGCCGGCCTCGGCATCGGCTTCTACGACGGCATGATCGGCCCGGGCACCGGCACGTTCCTGGTGATCACCCTCGTAGCGCTGCTCGGCTACGACTTCCTGCAGGCCAGCGCGAAGGCGAAGATCGTGAACCTCGCCACGAACCTGGGCGCGCTGCTGCTGTTCATCCCGCACGGGTCGGTGCTGTGGCTGCTGGGCGGCATCCTCGCGGTCGCGAACGTCGCTGGCAGCTACCTGGGGTCGCGCATGGCGATCTCGCGCGGCACCACGTTCATCCGCGTGGTGTTCCTCGTGGTGGTCGTCGCGCTCATCGCGAAGCTGGGCGTGGACGTGTGGAACGAGAACATCGTCCCGGCTCTCGCCTCGCTCCGCTGAACCGTCCGCGGCTCACACGACGACGCCGGGTCGGGCAGGTTCCGTGGGGAACCGCCCGAACCGGCGCGAGTGCCTGATCGTGCGCGAGCGGCTCAGGCCGCGTCGTCGTCGGGCTCGTAGTCCACACCGGCCTCGGCGCGCTGCTCCGGGGTGATCGGGGCGGGCGCGGAGGTCAGCGGGTCGTACCCGTTGCCCGACTTCGGGAAGGCGATGACGTCGCGGATCGACTCGGTCTTCGACAGGTGCTGCAGCACGCGGTCCATGCCCAGCGCGATGCCGCCGTGCGGGGGAGCGCCGAACGAGAACGCGTCGAGCAGGAAGCCGAACTGCTCCTGCGCGACCTCGTCGCTGATGCCCATGACCTCGAAGACCCGCTTCTGCACGTCTTCGCGGTGGATGCGGATTGAGCCGCCGCCGAGCTCGGAGCCGTTGCACACGATGTCGTACGCGTAGGCGAGGGCCGAGCCGGGGTCGGTGTCGAACGTGTCCTCGAACTCGGGCTTCGGGCCGGTGAACGCGTGGTGCACGGCCGTCCAGGCGCCCGCGCCCACCGCGACGTCGCCCGAGGCCACCGCGTCGGCGGCGGGCTCGAACATCGGGGCGTCGACGACCCAGGTGAACGCGAACTCGTCCGGGTTCAGGTAACCCAGGCGGCGGCCGATCTCCACGCGCGCGGCGCCGAGCAGCGCCCGGCTCTCCTTGGCGGATCCGGCGGCGAAGAACACGCAGTCGCCCGGCTCGGCACCGACGAACTCCGCGAGACCCGCCTGCTCCGCCTCGGACAGGTTCTTCGCGGCGGGGCCGCCCAGGGTGCCGTCCTCGTTGAACAGCACGTAGGCGAGACCGCGGGCGCCGCGCTGCTTGGCCCAGTCCTGCCAGGCGTCGAGCACCTTGCGCGGCTGCGAGGCGCCGCCGGGCATACGCACCGCGCCGACGTACTCGGCCTGGAACACCCGGAACGGGGTGTCCGCGAAGTACTCGGTCGCCTCGACGAGCTCGAGCCCGAAGCGCAGGTCGGGCTTGTCGGAGCCGTACTTCGCCATCGCCTCGGCGTAGGTGATGCGCGGCAGCGGGGTCTGCACCTCCACGCCGATCGTCTTCCACATCGCCACGATGAGCGACTCCATGAGGGCGATCACGTCTTCCTGCTCGACGAAGCTCATCTCGATGTCGAGCTGCGTGAACTCGGGCTGCCGGTCGGCGCGGAAGTCCTCGTCGCGGTAGCAGCGGGCGATCTGGTAGTACTTCTCCACGCCGCCGACCATGAGCAGCTGCTTGAACAGCTGCGGCGACTGGGGCAGCGCGTACCAGCTGCCCGGGTGCAGCCGCGCCGGCACCACGAAGTCGCGGGCGCCCTCGGGGGTGGAGCGGGTGAGGGTGGGGGTCTCGACCTCGGTGAAGCCGTCGGCGTGCAGCACGTCGCGGACGGCCTTGTACACGTCGGAGCGCAGACGCAGCGCGGAGGCCGCGGCCGGACGGCGCAGGTCGAGGTAGCGGTACTTGAGACGCGCCTCCTCGCCCACGGTCTCGGTGTCGGCCAGCGCCGTGGAGACCTGGAAGGGGAGCGGAGCCGAGGGGTTCAGCACCTCGACCTCGGCCGCGATGACCTCGATCTCGCCCGACGGGAGGTTCGGGTTGGCGTTGCCCTCGGGGCGGCGCGAGACCTCGCCCGTGACCTTGAGCACGAACTCGTTGCGCAGCGGGTGGGCGACCTCCTCGTCGCGGATGACCACCTGGGCGATGCCCGAGGCATCCCGCAGATCGATGAACGCGACGCCTCCG
The DNA here is from genome assembly GCF_004794315.1 of Microbacterium sp. PF5. Taxonomy (NCBI): domain Bacteria; kingdom Bacillati; phylum Actinomycetota; class Actinomycetes; order Micrococcales; family Microbacteriaceae; genus Microbacterium; species Microbacterium sp. PF5. The sequence goes on from NZ_SSDQ01000063.1 coordinate 33,938, forward strand.
TGGTCACGACGACGATCGACCCACCCGGTGAGGGTGACGGTCTGACCGATGTTCTCGGCGCGCAGGGAGCCTGCGGTGTGGGTGCGCAGCACGGAGTATTCCTTCTGATCTGGGAAATGGAGAACCCGCCCAGTCTACGGGGGTGCGCGACCCCTTCTCACGGGACGGCCCGTCCCTCAGTAGGGTGTCTGTGAACGGAAGGTGCCCCCATGAACCTCGCTCTCGTCCCCGCGGCCGACGTCCCGGTCGTCCCCGACTTCCTCGGCCAGATCCTCTCCGGGACCACCGGCGTGGTGGCGTTGATCTTCTACATCCTCCTCGCCGTCGCCTGGTGGAAGGTGTTCACCAAGGCCGGATATCCGGGCATCCTCGCCCTCATCCCGATCGTCAACGCGATCTTCCTGTTGCGCATCGCCGGGATGTCGGGCTGGTGGGTCCTGCTCTACCTGGTGCCGATCGCCAACGTGGTGCTCGCGATCGTCGTGGCCGTGAAGGTCGGCGCCCGCTTCGGCAAGGGCGGCGTCTTCTCCTTCTTCCTCCTCTTCGTGTTCTCGTTCATCGGATACTTCATCCTCGGCTTCGGCGACTCCCGCTACCGCGAGATCTGACGTGGGGGTATCGCGACTGCACCTCGTGCGGCACGGTGAGGTGCACAACCCCGCCCGCGTGCTGTACGGCCGGCTGCCCGACTATCACCTGAGCCGCGCGGGCCGCGGGATGGCGGCGTCGGCGGCCGCGCACGTGGCGCAGCTCGGCGACCCCGTGGCGGCGCTGTACGCCTCACCGCTGGAGCGCGCGCAGGAGTCGGCGGAGCCGTTCGCCGAGCGGTTCGACCTGGTGCCGGAGATCGACATCCGTCTGATCGAGCCGACGAACGTCTTCGAGGGCACCCGCATGCGCCGGTCGCTGATGAACCCGCTCAACTGGTGGCATCTGCGGCAGCCGTCGGTCCCCAGCTGGGGCGAGCCGTACGCGTCGATCGCGGAGCGCATGCTCGGGATCATGGACGAGGCGTGGACGGCCGCACTGGAGAGCACGACCGAGGGCGACATCGTGATGGTGTCGCACCAGGCGCCCATCTGGATCACGCACCTGCGCGTGGCGGGGCTTCCGCTGCAGCACGACCCCCGCACGCGGCGCTGCGCCCTGTCGAGCGTCACCTCGTTCGAGCGCGTGGGCGACGTGTGGCGCGAGGTCGCCTACGCGGAGCCCGCCGCCACGGGCGACGCGGTCGACGTCGGCGCGGTCTGACCCGCCGCCGTCACCGCACGCGCCCGTGGCCTCGGTCTCAGCGGGCGTCCTCCAGCAGTGACCGGATGACGCCGATCGCCGCGAGCTGACCGGCCGCGGCGGCGAGCAGCACCGCGGCCATCGGCCCGGGGAGGGTCGCGCGATGGGCGAGGTCGCCCGCCGCGAAGACGCCGCCGACCGAGGTGTGCCCGAGCTCGTCGATCTCGATCGAACCGGAGTCGAGCATCCGCAGTCCCAGGTCGGCCGCGAAGGGGGCGCGCTGGCGCGCCGAGGCCGCGGCGACGAAGACCCCGGCCACGTCGAGGTCGCCGTCGGCCGTGCGCACGCGCACCCCCGCGCCGTGCTCCGAGACCTCGGCCGCAGGCCCGGCGACCCGCACCCCGAGGCCCTCGAGCCGAGCGCGGTCGTCGTCGCCGAGCGGCGCGTCCACCGGCACCACGGTGATGTCGCCGACGACGGGCCCGAGCAGTCCGATCAGGTGCTCCGCGCGCGGGGCGGGGCCGAGGATCGCGATCGGACGACCGGCGTGCTCGTGGCCGTCGCAGAACGGGCAGGTGAACGCCTTCAGCCCCCACAGCGGCGCGAGTCCCGGCACCGCGGGAAGGTCGTCGGCCACGCCGGTCGCGAGCACCACGCGTCGTCCGCGTTCGACCGAGCCGTCGGCGAGCGTCACGCGGAAGCCCTCCGTGGCGGAACCCTCGATGCGCTGCGCCGCGGTGTCGCGCACGGTCACCGTGTCGTAGGCGGTGAGCTCCCGCCGGGCGCGGGCGCGCAGCTCCGCCGGGGGTGTGCCGTCCTCGCCGATCATGTTGTGCATGTGCTGCACCGTCCCGTTGCGGTACTCGCCCGAATCGAGCAGCAGCGCCGAGCGGTGCATGCGTCCGAGGGTCAGGGCCGCCTGGAGCCCGGCCGGTCCCGCCCCGATCACGATCGCGTCGTGCATGGTGTCGTCCTCTCTTCTTGCCTTCCTCGCCAGTGTGTGACTTCATGTCAACATGAAGTCAAGCGACAGCCACCCCTGGTCCGTCGGCGAGGTCGCCGCCCGCTTCGACCTGCCCACCCACGTGCTGCGGCACTGGGAGTCGGTCGGGTTGCTCCGCCCGCCGCGTGATGCGGCAGGTCGGCGACGCTACGGCGAGGACGAGGTCGTGCGGATCGCCGTGATCCAGCGCAGCAAGGCGGCCGGCATGAGCCTCGAGCAGATCGCCGTGCTGCTCGACGACGGCAGCGCGGGCCGGCACCAGGTGCTGCAGCAGCACCTCGACGACCTCGACCGGCGCATGGAGGAGATGCGGCGCTCGCGGGAGATGACCGAGCACGCGATGGGCTGCCGTGCGCACGACATCGCGACGTGCCCGCGCTTCCGCGCGAGCGTCGCCGACGTGCTCGCGCGCCTCTGATTCCCCCCGGGGGGTACCCGGCCGATGCATAGGATGCTCTGCGTAAACTCGGAGCCGTGCCCCTCGCCCCCAGAATCCCTCCGATTCGCCGCGGCCGCACCTCCCACCCCCGGCATGCCCGCCGAGCGGTCGGAGCCGCGTTCGCCGCGGTGCTCGCCGTCGGCCTGACCGCGTGCGCCCCCGACGCCGTCAGCGAGTCCTTCCTGAGCGGGGAGAACACCGGCTACGTCGCCGCGGACGGCGCGATCGTCGAGATCCCGGTCGCCGAACGTGGCGAACCCGTCGAGTTCGGCGGGGTCACCGAGACCGGTGACGACTTCGACAGCGCCGACGTCGCCGGCGACGTCACCGTCGTCAACTTCTGGTACGCCGGGTGCGCCCCGTGCCGCCTCGAAGCGGCCGATCTGGAGAGCGTCTGGAAGGAGTACGAGGACCAGGGCGTGTCCTTCATCGGCGTCAACACGCGCGACCAGGCCGACACGGCCACCGCGTTCGCGGAGGAGTACGGCGTCACGTACCCGAGCCTGATCGACGTCGACACCGCGGAGGCCAAGCTCGCGTTCGCGGAGGCCGTGCCGATCTCGGCCACCCCGACCACCCTCGTGCTCGACAAGCAGGGCCGCGTGGCCGCGAAGATCATCGGGCCGATCGACGGGACCTCCGTGCTCTCCACGCTCGTCAAGGACGCCCTCGCGGAGGACTCGTGACCCGCGCGGAGGCGCCGTGAACCCCGACGTCATCATCGGCTCCGGCGCCCTCTGGCTCGCGCTGCCCGTGGCGATGCTCGCCGGGCTCGTGTCGTTCGTGTCGCCGTGCGTGCTCCCGCTCGTCCCCGGCTACCTCGGATTCCTGGGCGGAGCGGTCGCCCCGCGGGGCTCGGCCGACGGCACGACGCAGACCGCGACCCGCAGTCGCCTCGTGCTGGGCGTGCTGCTGTTCATCCTCGGCTTCACGGTCGTGTTCATCCTCTTCACGGTGCTCGGCGGCACGGCGGGCGCGTTCCTGCTGCGCTGGGGCGACCTCATCACGCGCATCCTCGGCGTCGTGATCATCGCGATGGGGCTGGTGTTCCTCGGCCTGTTCGGCTTCGCGCAGCGCGAGTTCCGCTTCCACGTCGACTCCAAGGCCGGGATCATCGGCGCCCCGCTGCTGGGTGTCGCGCTCGGCATCGGCTGGGCGCCGTGCATGGGGCCGACGCTCGCCGCGATCCTGGCGCTGTCGTTCAACGCCGGCGACCCGGTGCGCGCCGGCTTCCTCGGCCTGGCGTACTCCCTCGGCCTCGGCATCCCGTTCCTGCTGGTCGCCCTCGGCTTCGGCTGGGCGACCAGGGCGATCGGCTTCCTGCGCCGCCACGTGCGCATCGTGAACATCGTGGGCGGCGTCATGCTCATCCTGCTCGGTGTGCTGATGGTCACCGGGCTGTGGACCGACATCATGTCCCGGCTGACGGCGGTGATCGGCAGTGTCATCCTCCCGCTCTGACCGCGCAGAGCACACCACCACGAAGAACAAGGGTGCCGTGAACAGCGACTCCAGCGATCCGCTCCGTCCGTCCGACCACGTCGACGGCGACGACTCGATCACCCAGCCGCGGCTCGGGGTCGTCGGCTGGCTGCGGTGGGGCTGGCGTCAGCTGACGTCGATGCGCACCGCGCTGATCCTGCTGCTCGTGCTCGCGATCGCCGCCATCCCCGGCTCGATCTTCCCCCAGCGCATGGCCGACCCGAACGGCGTCACGCAGTGGGAACGCGACAACCCCGACCTGTTCCCGATCCTCGACGGCCTGAAGCTGTTCGACGTCTACCTGTCGCCGTGGTTCTCCGCCATCTACCTGCTGCTGTTCACGTCGCTCGTGGGCTGCGTGATCCCGCGCATCAAGCACCACGCGAAGGCGCTGCGTGCGCGTCCGCCGCGGACTCCCGCCCGGCTCCAGCGCCTGGAGGACCACCGGTCGGTCACGCGCGACCCGGTCGCCGGCTCCGGCACGGGCACCGGTGACGCGGAGGCGGAGGCGGCCGCCGCGATCGATGTCGCGACGACGCAGCTCAAGGCGCTCGGCTACCGCGTGGAGCGCTACGACCGCGGCCGCACGTTCTCGGTGTCGGCCGAGCGCGGGTACTGGCGCGAGACCGGGAACCTGCTGTTCCACCTGGCTCTGGTCGGCGTGCTCGTGACGATCGGCGTCGGCGGCGGTTTCGCGTACACCGGGCAGCGGGTGCTGGTGGAGGGGGAGACGTTCGCGAACACCCTGCTCGACTACGACTCCATGAACCGCGGCCGCTTCGTGACCGACGACGCGTTCGCGCCCTACTCGATGCGCCTCGACTCGTTCGACGTGACGTACCAGCCGTTCGGCGAGCCCGGCTCGGGTCAGGCGGGGAACTTCTCGGCCAACATGACCATCCTCGAGAACGGTGAGGAGCGCGAGGGCTCCGTCAAGGTGAACGAGCCGCTGGGCGTCGCCGACGACGACGTGTTCCTGCTCGGCAACGGCTATGCGCCGACCGTCACCGTGCGCGACCCCGAGGGCACGGTCGTGTTCACGGGCAGCACCCCGTTCCTCCCGCAGGACACGAACATGACCTCGCTCGGGGTGCTCAAGGTGCCGGACGGCCTCGCCGAGCAGGTGGGCCTCGTCGGCTTCTTCTACCCGACGACGGGTGTGCTCGACTCCGGTGCGTTCTTCTCCGGCTACCCCGACCTGACCAACCCCACCCTCACGCTCGACGTGTACACGGGCGACCTCGGCATCAACGACGGGGTGCCCCGCTCGGTGTACGTGCTCGACACCTCCGACATGACCAAGCTCACGGGGCGTTCGACCGACGTCGAGTCGATCGAGCTCGCGCCGGGCGAGACCGCGGAGCTGCCGAACGGGCTCGGCTCGGTCACCTTCGAGGACGAGTCGCCGGAGGGCGCGACCGATGCCTCCCAGTCGGTGAAGCGCTTCGCCTCCCTGCAGATCCACCGCGACGAATCCGGCGTGTTCGTGCTGGGCTTCGCCATCCTCGCGCTGGCCGGGCTCATGCTCGCGCTGTTCGTGCCGCGACGGCGCGTGTGGGTCAAGGCCACGGCCGCCGACGGCGCGGTGGAGCTGGAGTACGCAGCGCTCGCCCGGGGCGAGGACCCGACGCTCGCGCGGGCCGTTGACGACATCCGCGACGGTCACGCCCGACTGCTCGACGCCGCGGGCGGCACCGTCGCCCGCACCCCCGACGACGCGGAGGCCGAGACCGCGTCCGCGGAAACCGCACCCCCGGCCGCCGACACCACGAAAGTAGACTGACACCATGCTCGAGCTCACCGTGATCTCGCCTGTCCTGCTGTGGACCGCGATCGCGATCTATGCGGCCGCCTTCGTGGCGTACGCCTTCGATCTCGCGCGCCGCTCCCAGGCCTCCGCCGACGCCGTCTCCGTGCGGGAGGGCGAACTGGTGGCGGCGGGCGGCGTCCGTGGCGCGGCATCCCCCGCGACCGGGGCCCCGGCCGCGACCGCTGCCCCGCAGCGCTTCGTGATGGCGCGCATCGGCACGTCGCTCACGGTGCTCGGGTTCGTGTTCCACCTCGCGGCCACCGTGACCCGCAGCATCGCCGCCGGCCGGGTGCCGTGGGCCAACCTGTACGAGTTCGCGATGGTCGGCACGCTGCTCATCATCGCGGTGTACCTCGTGGTGCTCACGCGCCTCGATCTGCGCTTCCTCGGCACGTTCATCACGGGGCTCGTGGTGGTGCTCCTCGGGCTGGGGGCGACGAACTTCTACGTCGAGGTCTCGCCGCTGATGGACCCGCTCAAGAGCGTGTGGCTCATCATCCACGTGTTCGTGGCGTCGCTGGCGACCGCGTTCTTCGCGCTGGCGTTCGCGCTGTCGGTGATCCAGCTGATGCAGTCCCGCCGCGAGCGTCTGCTCGGCGAGGGCGCCGCCAAGACGGGACCGGGCTTCCTGCGCACGTTCCCGACCGCGGAGCGCCTGGAGAGCCTGGCGTACATGTTCTCGATCATCGGCTTCATCCTGTGGACGTTCACCCTCATCGCCGGGTCGATCTGGGCGTACTACGCGTGGAGCCGCTTCTGGGGCTTCGACGTGAAGGAGACCTGGACGTTCGTGATCTGGGTGCTCTACGCGGGCTACATCCACGCGCGGGCGACGCGCGGGTGGCGCGGCAACCCCTCGGCGTGGCTGTCGATCGTCGGCTTCACCGCGGTGATCTTCAACTTCACGATCGTCAATGTGTTCTTCAAGGGCCTGCACGCCTACTCCGGCCTGAGCTGATCCGCTGCCCCCGGGCAACGCCAGGTCTCAGCCGCCGAGCGGCAGGACCTCGGCGTGCTCGGTGCCGCGGTCGTACCAGACCAGTTCGGCCTCGGTGATGGTCTCGGTGACAGCGGGCTCGAAGACGCGGGACTCGGCCTCGGCGAATCGTCTCCACTCGGCCGGGTCGAGAGTCTTGCCGTAGATCACCGAAAGGTGGAAGGTCCAGTCCTCCAGCGGCAGCTCGCCCAGCCGGCGGAAGTCCGTCTCGTCCAGCGCGGTCGTCAGGGTCGAGTACGCCGAGACGAGTGACGCGGTGCGGGCGAGACGCACGATCAGGATCTGCCATGGAGCGGAGAACTCGTCCGTGGCCTCGGCTCTGACCTCGATCGGGGTCTGCTGCGACGCCCAGGTGCGGATCAGCGCCGCGAGCTCGTCGCGCCGATCGGGCTCGGCGAATCCACGCAGAGTGACGTGACCGGTGTGCGGGCGCCGGATCGGGGCGGCGAGGCGAGCGAGTGACGCGTCCTGGACATTCCGATAGGTCTCGGCGACCGCGGCGGTGGGGCGCAGCACGACGTACTGCTGCCCTTCCAGGCCGGCGAGCTGTTCGGGGGTGTCCATGAACGGTCGACGCATGGCAGGAGCCTAGGGGAGTCAGGCGGGGGCGAGGACCGCGGTCGCCGTGGTGGTGCGGCGGACCGCGACCACCACGGTCGTGGCGACGAGCGACAGCACGCCCCACACGATGAGCGCGGCCACCGCCGGGCCGCTCGCGGAGATCAGGCCCGTGAACGCGGGAGCCGTCGGCAGGGCGGCACCGATCGCGGCGAGCCAGTCGGGCACGGTCGAGATGAGGCCGGTCGCGACCGCGAGCACGCCCACGAGCGCGGCGATCCAGCGCCCGATCCCGCCGAACACGGCCACGAGCGCCTGGTTCACGGCGGCGAACGCGACCCCGGCGAGCACGGCCGTGCCGGCGAAGGCCCACCACTGGGCGGCGTCGTAGCTCGCCACGGTCTGCACGATGAGCGACACCAGCAGACCCTGCGCGGCGCCGATGGCCGCGGCGGGCCAGAACCCGCGCAGGGCCAGAGCCGCGGAGGAGCGGCGGGAGGTGAGGGTGCGGGCGGTGTGGGCGCGCAGCACCAGGAACGACGCCAGGCCGCCGAACCACAGCACGACCGCGGTGAGCAGCGGGATCGCGGTCGGGCCGAAGATCGCGTTCTCCGGGGCGTCCGCCGCGACCGGGTCGGCGATCACCGACGCGAGCGAGGTGGACTCGTCGTCGCTGAACGAGGGGAGCGAGTCGGCCGCGGTGCGCAGGCCGCCCGCGAGATCGCCCGTGCCGGTGGCGAGCGTGTCGAGGCCGGCGACGAGCTCGGTGGAACCCTCCGCGAGCTGGTTCGCGCCGTCCGTGAGCTGGGTCGCGCCGGTCGCCAGAGCCCGTGCCCCGGCCGCCGAGGGGCCGATGCCCTCGCTGGCGAGCTGGGTCAGGCCGTCCGCGAGCTGGGTCGCCCCGGTCCCGGCCTGCCCCATGCTCGATGCGAGGGTGCCGAGGGTGCCGGGGAGCGCCGCCACGCCGCCCGACACCTCCGGGCTGGTGAGGATGCCCGCCGCGGTGCCCGCCGACCGCGCCACCGACCCGGCCTGGGTCGCGAGCGCGGTGAGCTGGTCGCACTGCGCCTGGTCGGTCACGGGCGGCGTGCACGCGCTCGCCGCGAGGGCGCCGAGGCTCTGGGCGAGCGCCGCTGCGTCGGTGCCGGCCGTCTGCGCCGACCCGGCGGCGGACTGGATCCCGCCGACGAGCTGCTGCGTCGGGGCGACACTGGCCTGGAGCTGCGCGGCACCCGCGGTGAGTCCGCTGCCGATCTGCCCCGCGCCGGCCGCGGCCTCGCGCGTCTTGCCCGCGATCGTGTCGAGCCCCGACGCGAGCGAGGAGGCGCCGGTGCCGAGCTGTGCAGCGCCGGAGGCGAGCTGTGTCGCGCCGTCGGGGATCTCCGCCGCCCCGGTGGCGGCGTCGCGGGCGCCCGTCGCGAGCTGGAGTGCACCGTCGGCAGCGTCGCCGATCTGGTCGCCGATCGTGGTGAAGCCCACGAGGATGTTCTCGGTGGTGGCCTCCGACAGCATGGTGCCGAGGGTCGACGCGGCGACGTTCGCGATCTGGCTCGTGATGAGGTCGTCGGCGACGAGACCGTCGTCGGGGGTGGTGACGCGGATCGTCGCCTGCTCTGCATCGCCGCCGCCGTCCGCCACGGCCTGCCCGCCCGAGGTCGCGGCGGCCGAGAAGTCCTCGGGGATCGTGATGACGGCCTGGTACGAGCCGTCCGCGAGCCCGTCGGCCGCATCCTCCTCGTTCGAGATGACCCACGTGAGGTTCGAGTCGAGGTCGTCGGAGCCCTCGACCAGCCCGGAGGCGAGCTGTCGTCCGAGCGGGGTGACCTGCCCGTCGATCTCGACCGGCTCGTCGAGGTTCACGATCGCGGCGGTCATCGACTCCAGCCGCTCCGTGGGGTTGTACAGCGCGGCCATGAGGATGCCGCCGATCGCGGCGGGCAGCAGCAGCACGCCGAGGATCGTCAGCCACGTGATGGGCTTGCGGGAGCGCGCGCGCTCGAGGGGGAGGGTCATGCGGTCACCTCGGTGGTGTCGGCGGCGGCCCGGTGCGGGTCGCGGAGGTCCAGGGTGTCGGCGGACGACCATCCGGCGTCCGCGAGGAGGGAGCGCGCCGCGGTCGCGTCGACCGCGGTGGCGAACACGGCGAGGGGGCGGCGGGCCGCGGTGTCGCGCAGTCGGGCCGCGAGCTGATCCCGGGCGGCGCCGTCGAGTCGGTCGATGCCGTCGAGCACCACGAGCTCGGTGCGTCCGCGCAGCGCCTCGGCGAGGTCGGGGGCCGACGCGTCCTGGTCGTCCACGAGCACGCAGCCGACGTGGGCACGCACCCACGCGGCGCGACCGGGGAGCAGGTGCCCCGCCACACGCAGGCGACCCTCGCCCGGCGGCACCCGTCCGGCGATCGTGAGGGCGAGCACCCGCAGCGTGGCGGCGTCGAGCCCGGTGGCCACCACCGCGCTCCCCGGTGCGAGGCGCAGCGACAGGCCGTCGAGCGCGGCGATGTCGCCGCCCACCGTCAGGTCGTCGGCTGCCACGACGGAGCCGTCGCCGGGCCACGCGGCGAGGTGTCGTTCGCGTTCCACCGCCTCGCCCTCGATGTCCACGCTCGGCAGGATGCGCTCGAGCCAGGCCGGGATCTCCCACGCGCGCTCGCCGAGGATCGCCATGAGCGCGGGGATCAGGGTCATCCGCACCAGGAACGCGTCGATCGCGATGCCGGCCGCGAGCCCGAGCGCGATGGGCTTGAGCGACGAGTCGCCCTCGGGCACGAACGCCACGAACACCGCGAACATGATGAGTCCGGCGGCCGTGACGACCTTCGCGGAGCCGGAGAAGCCGCTCCGCACGGCGCGCAGCGCGGCCGCGCGACGGGTCGCCCGGTCCGGGCTCTTCGCGTCGGGGTCGTGCACGAAGTCCTCCCTAATGCGCGAGACGAGGAACACCTGGTAGTCCATCGCGAGGCCGAACAGCACGCCCATCAGGATGATCGGCATGAAGCTGATGATGGGGCCGACCTTCGCGACGTGCAGGGCGTCGGCGAACCAGCCCCACTCGAACACGGCACCCACCACGCCGAACGCGGCCACGATCGACAGCAGGTAACCGGCGGCCGCGGTGATCGGCACCCAGAGCGAGCGGAACACGATCGTGAGGAGGATGAGCGACAGGCCGATCACGAAGATGCCGAACGGCAGCAGGGCGGCTCCGAGCTGGTCGGAGATGTCGATGCCGACCGCCGTGAAGCCGGTGACCTTCAGGTCGATGCCGAACTCGTCGAGCCATTCGTCGTGGTGGCTGCGCAGCTCGCGCACGAGGTCGGCGGTGGCGGGGTCGTCGGGCGCCGTCTCCGGGATGATCTGCACGATGCCGGTGTCGGCGGTCTCGTTGGGGGTGGCGAGCGCGACCTCCTTGACCCCCGGGACCTCGGCGACCGCGTCGCCCAGGTCCTCCATCAGACCGAGCGGATCGGTGGAGGTGACAATGGTGCCGGTGAGGATGAGCGGGCCGTTGAACCCGGGACCGAACTGTTCGCCCACGAGGTCGTAGGTCTGCCGCGCTTCGGAGTCCTTCGGCAGCACGCCCGCGTTCGGCAGCGCGAGGTCGAGGCTGAGTGCCGGGACGGCGACGACGCCGAGACCGAGCACGATCGCGAGGGACACGAGGATCGGGCGTCGGGTGACGCCGGCGACCCAGCGGCGGCTGCCCCGAGGGCGGGGTTCGGCCGGGGGCGCCTCGGCGCCGTCGGCGGCCTCCGACGCCGCGCGGGCCGTGGCCGCCCTGACCTTCTTCGTCTTCCGCGACGTCTTCGCCCGGGGCTTCTTCGGGCGCCCGGCGACGCGGTGGCCGAGGAAGCCGAGCAGGGCGGGCGTGAGGGTCACGGCGATCGCGACGGCCACCGCGACCGCGACCGAGGCGGCGATGCCCATCGTGGTGAGGAAGGGGATCCCGGCGAAGCCGAGGCCGATCAGCGCGATGAGCACGGTGACGCCGGCGAACACGACGGCGGAACCGGCGGTGCCGACGGCGCGCGCGGTGGACTCCTCGGGGTCGACGCCATCGCGCACCTGATCCTGATGCCGCGCGACGATGAAGAGCGCGTAGTCGATGCCGACGGCGAGCCCGAGCATGAGCGCGAGCAGCGGCGTGGTGGACGAGACGGTGGCGAACGCGGTCGCGGTGAAGATGCCCGCCATGGAGATGCCGACGCCGAGGATCGCGGTGAGCAGCGGCAGCCCGGCGACCACGAACGAGCGGAACGTGACGATGAGCACGAGCAGGGCGATCAGCAGACCCACGGCCTCGGTGAGCGTGACGCCCGGGATGGAGATCGCGAACAGGTCGCCGCCGAGCGACGTCTGGGCGCCATCGGGCAGCTCGGCGCCGAGGTCAGCGACCACGGCGCGCAGGGCGTCCTTCGTCTCGTCGGACACGTCGGTGGACTCGCCGTCGAACTGCACGCGCACGATCGCCGCCGTGTCGTCGTCGTTGATCATGCCGTCGACCATCTCGTCGTACGGCGAGGTCGCCGCCAGCACCTGGTCGAGATCGCCGAGGGCGGACACGGCGTCGTCGATGGGCTCGCGGTACGCGTCGTCGTCGATGCTGTCGCCGTCGGCGGCGACCACGATGAACTGCGCGTTGGTGCCGCTCACCTGCGGGAAGGAGCGGGACAGCTGCTCCAGGCCCGCCTGCGACTCCGTGCCGGGGATGGAGAACGTGTTGTCCGTGCCCGCACCGAGCACGACGGCACCCGCGCCGGCGATGCCGAGGGCGAGGAGCCAGGAGACCAGCACGCGCCAGGGGTGCCGGAACGACCAGCGTCCGAGGGACGACAGGAGTGTGGACACGGGTTCTCCTCGGTGGGGGTGAGCTGGATACACAGGTGTATCCAATACATAGATGTATCGTAAGGTGATCCGGCATCGCGATTCTGTGTGCCGGGTGTGAACACGAGGCGAATCGCACCGGGAGGGAACGCATGGCGGCAACGGCCACGCGCAGCCGTGAGAACACGAGGGCGCGCCTGCTCGACGCGGCGGCGCAGGTGTTCGCCGAGGTGGGCCTGGAGGGGGCGTCGGTCGAGGCGGTCTGCGAGCGCGCGGGCTTCACGCGCGGTGCGTTCTACTCCAACTTCGACTCCAAGGACGAGCTGTTCCTGATGCTCGCCGCGCGGGTGGCCGATGCACGCGTGGCCGCCGTGCGCACGCGCGTCGAGCAGATGCGCGCGGAGGGCGAGCTCGGCGACGGGTGCGACCCGACCGACCTCGTGCAGCAGATCATGGAGCTCGGCAGCGACGACCGGCTTGGCGTGATGCTCATGAGCGAGATCCGCATCCGCGCGCTGCGCGATCCCGCGTTCGGTGAGGCCTATCTGGCGCAGGAGCGCGAGATGGTCGGCAGCATCGCCCGGATCGTGGAGGACATCGTCGAGGCCGGGTCGCTGCGGCTGCGCCTGCCCGCGACCGACGCCGCGCGCATGCTCATGATCATCTGGGAGGGCATGACCGTGCGCGGAGCGATGGCCGGCCGCGACGACGCCGAGCTGCGCCACTCCGGCGGCGAGGAGCTCGGTCGCCTCGTGGAACTGCTCGTCGAGTCCTAGCCCGGGTTCCGCGTCGCGAGCTCGTGGTGGCAGCGGGCCAGGCGGGCCAGCCACCACTCGCGCCGCTCGTCCGCCGCGGCCAGGCGCGTGAGTGCATCCGCGTCCGGGGTGACGCGCCCGACCGGGATCGCGCCGTCGACCGGGCGGAGGTCGGCCACGTCGTCGAGGAACAGCGAGCCCGTGCCGAGGCCGCAGTCGAAGCCGAGTGAGGGCAGCGCGGCCGCCAGTGCGGCGCCCTGTGACAGACCGACCGCGGTGTCGAGCGCGCTGGACACGACCGCCGGGAGTCCCGCTGCCGTCACGATCTGCAGCGCGTGGGTGACGCCTCTCAGCGGCTGCGCCTTGATCACGACGATGTCCGCGGCCCCGGCGCGGGCGACGGCGAGGGGGTCGTCCGACTTGCGGATGCTCTCGTCGGCGGCCACCGGGATGCCCATGTACTTCACGCGGGTGCGCAGTTCGGCCAGCTCGGGCACGGTCGCGCACGGCTGCTCGACGTACTCCAGGTCGTACTCCGCCAGGGCGTGCACCGCGTGCTCGGCCTCGTCCACGTTCCACAGCCCGTTGGCGTCGATGCGGACGCGCCCCTCCGGTCCCATGGCCTCGCGGACGGCGCGGACCCGGGCGACGTCATCGGCCAGCAGCTGTCCCGGCTCGGCGACCTTGACCTTCGCGGTGCGGCACCCGGGGAAGCGGGCGAGCACCTCCGGCACGCGGCCGGGCTCGACCGCGGGCACCGTCGCGTTCACGCCGATGCGATCGCGCACGGGGGCCGGTTGCGCGCGCCAGGCGTAGTCGATCGCGGCGGCGAGCCACGTGGCGGCCTCGGCGTCGTCGTACTCCACGAACGGCGAGAACTCGGCCCACCCCTCCGGCCCCTCGAACAGCAGCGCCTCGCGGGTGTCGACGCCGCGGAACCGGGTGTGCATCGGGAGGGCGACGACCCTGGCCGTGTCGAGCAGTTCTGCGAGCGGAGGGATCATGCCCTCATTCTGCGCCACGGGCCGCGCGGGGACGGATCCACGCGCCGACGACCCGGAGCGTACGCCGCACGAACACGTGCCATTGACAATGGTGTGTGACGCACAGTAATGTGATCGACATGAACGAGACGCTCGACACGCACCTGCAGGAACTGCGCCGCGGCACCGTGGTGCTGGCCTGCCTGCAGCTGCTCCGCACGGCGGGCTACGGCTACGGGCTGCTGGAAGAGCTCGAGCGCCGCGGCTTCGCGACCGACGCGAACACGCTGTACCCCCTGCTCCGCCGGCTGGAGAAGCAGGAGTACCTCACGAGCGAGTGGAACACCGACGAGGCACGGCCGCGCAAGTTCTACCGCACCTCGGAGGCCGGCATGCGCCTGGCCGACACCCTCACCGACGAATGGCGCGCGCTCACCGCCGCGATCGCCTCCCTCACCACCGAGGAGAACTGACATGACCGCCACTCTCACCGAGCGCTACATCAGCGCGACGATCCGCAGTCTGCCGCCCGAGACGCAGGGCGACGTGCGTGCCGAGCTCGAGGCGTCCATCGCCGACGCCGTCGAGGCCCGCATCGACCTGGGGGAGGACCCGCAGGAGGCCGAGCGCGCCGCGCTGACGGCGCTGGGGGATCCCGGAGCCCTCGCCGCGGGATACGCCGACCGCCCGCTGCACCTGATCGGCCCGCGGTACTACCTCGCCTGGTGGCGGCTGCTGAAGCTGCTGCTGATGATCGTGCCGGTCTGCGCGCTCGGCGGCGTGGCGCTCGGACAGACGATCGCGGGAGCCCCGGTCGGCGAGGTGATCTCCAGCGCCGTCCTGGCCACCGGGGGCACCATCCTGCACGTCTGCTTCTGGACCACGCTCGTGTTCGTCATCCTGGAACGGTCGGGCACCGACGCCGGGATGAAGTGGGACGTCGACCAGCTGCCCGAGGCGTCGGACGACGGCGTCGGCCGCAACGAGCTGATCGCCTCGCTCGTGTTCCTCGGGCTCGCGGTGGGCGCCCTGCTCTGGGATCGGTTCCGCGGCTTCGTGGTGGTCGACGGCGAGGCACTGCCCATCCTCGACCCCGGTCTGTGGCCGTGGGGGATCGGTGTGCTGTTCCTCCTCATCGTCGCCGAGGCCGTGTTCGCGATCGTCGTCTACCGTCGCCGCGGGTGGAGCACCGCGCTCGCCGTGGTGAACACGGTCCTCGCCGTGGCCTTCCTCGCCTGGACCCTGACCCTGCTCCTCACCGGCGACCTGGTGAACCCGGACTTCCTCGCGCACATCGTCGCGGCGGGCGGCGACGGATTCGCCGCCGGTGACGCCGAGGCCGCCGACGAGGGCGGGATCTTCCGCATCCTCGCCGTGCTGCTCGGATTCGGCATCGCACTGGGCGTCGGCTGGGACATCGTCGACGGCTGGCGCAAGGCACGCCGACAGGGGCGTTGACCAGGGAGTGCACCCACCCGGACCGGGTGGGTGCACTCCGCGTCGCTCGGAGGCGGGGAATAGGCTGGGAGACGTGACCGATGCCTTCGTCTCCGACCTGTTCGACCCGTCCGAATGGGTGCTCGCGCCCGGCGCCGAGGACTACACCGACATCACCGCGCACGTGTCGCGCGACGGCGGTGTCGCCCGCATCGCGTTCGACCGGCCCGAGGTGCGCAACGCGTTCCGGCCACACACGGTCGACGAGCTGTACCGCGCCCTCGACATCGCCCGGCAGGACGCCCGCATCGGCGCGGTGCTCCTCACCGGCAACGGCCCGAGCCCGAAGGACGGCGGCTGGGCGTTCTGCTCCGGCGGTGACCAGCGCATCCGCGGCCGCGACGGCTACAAGTACTCCGACTCCGAGACCGCCCTGGTCGACGGGCAGTCGCGTGCGGCCGTCGGGCGCCTGCACATCCTGGAGGTGCAGCGCCTGATCCGCTTCATGCCGAAGGTGGTCATCGCGGTCGTGCCCGGATGGGCGGCCGGCGGAGGACACTCGCTGCACGTCGTGTGCGACCTCACGATCGCGTCGGCCGAAGAGGCGCGGTTCAAGCAGACCGACGCCGACGTGGGGAGCTTCGACGCCGGCTACGGCTCCGCGTACATGGCGCGCCAGACCGGGCAGAAGTTCGCGCGCGAGGTGTTCTTCCTCGCCGAGGAGTACTCCGCGCAGCGGGCGTACGAGGCGGGCGCTGTGAACCGTGTGGTGCCGCACGCCGAGCTGGAGCGCGAGGCGCTGAAGATGGCGCGCACCGTGCTCACCAAGTCGCCCACCGCGATCCGCATGCTGAAGTTCGCGTTCAATGCGGTCGACGACGGGCTGGTGGGCCAGCAGGTGTTCGCGGGAGAGGCCACCCGTCTCGCCTATGGCACCGACGAGGCGGTCGAGGGTCGCGACTCGTTCCTGGAGAAGCGCGCGCCCGACTGGTCCTCCTTCCCCTGGCACTACTGACCGAGCACATCCCGGAGGCACGCATGACCGCCCTGATCCCGACCGACGCGGAAGACACGGGACAGCTGCGGGACGCACTCCAGCGGGCGCTCGACGGCGGCCCGGCGCTCGGCTTCGGCATGCTGGGCGGCGCTCCGGAGCACGTGGCGGACGGCATAGCGGCGGTCATCGCGACCTCGGGGTCGAGCGGCATCCCCAAGCGCGTGGCCCTGAGCGCGGAGGCGCTGCGGGCGAGCGCCGAGGCCACGGCCGCGCGCATCGGCGAGGGGCGGTGGCTGCTCGCGCTCCCGGCCGGTTACGTCGCCGGACTCCAGGTCATGGTGCGCTCGCTCCTCGCCGGGACGGAGCCGCGGCAGATCGAGGGACGCTTCTCCCCGGTGTCGTTTGCCGAGGCGACGCTGGCCATGCTGCGCCCGGCGGGTGCGGCGGGTGTTCCCGAGCTGTACACCTCGCTCGTGCCCGCCCAGATCGCCACGCTGCTCGACGCGGCGGAGGACACCGCCGTGCGCGCGGCACTGCAGGCGTACCGGGCGATCCTCGTGGGCGGGCAGGCGCTGCCGGAGCCGCTCAGGGAGCGCGCGGGCGACCTGGGCGTGCGGATCGTGCGCACCTACGGCTCGACCGAGACCAGCGGCGGCTGCGTGTACGACGGCGTGCCGCTCGACACGGTCGCGGTGCGGGTGGTCGACGGCGAGCTCCGCATCGCCGGACCCATGCTCGCGGAGGGCTACCTGGGCGACGGCTCGCTCACGGCTCGCACCTTCCTGCACGACGAGCACGGCATCCGGTGGTACCGCACGGGCGACCTCGGCCTCGTGGAGGACGGGGTCGTGCGCGTGCACGGCCGGGCGGACAACGTGATCGTGTCGGGCGGGATCAACATCTCGCTGGACAGGGTGGAGGGCATCGTGCGGCGCGTGCCGGGGCTGCACGAGGCGGTGGTGGTGCCGGTGCCGGACGAGCGCTGGGGTGAGGCGTCGGTGATCGTCGCGCCGCGGGGCGAGGTGCTGCGGCGCAGCGAGGCGGAACAGCTGGGGCAGGCGCGCGAGGCGGTGGCGGCCGAGATCGGCGCGCACGCCCGTCCCTCGCGTCTCGTCCTGGTCGACGAGCTCGCGGTGCTGTCGTCGGGGAAGCCCGACCGCGAGGCGATCCGCCGGTCGGTCGCGGAACTGCACTGAGGCGTCGCCCGCCCGCGGTCCTGCCAGACTGGGGCGCATGGCCACGTACACGCACGGACACCACGAATCCGTCCTCCGCTCGCACAACGTGCGCGACATCGCCAACTCGGCCGCGTACCTCCGCCCGCACCTCACCGCGCAGACGCGACTGCTCGACGTCGGGGCGGGTCCCGGCAGCATCACGGTCGACTTCGCCGGGGCGGTCGCACACGTCACCGCGACCGAGATCGACGAGTCGGCGCTGTCGCTCTCGCGCGACCTGGCGGCGCAGCGCGGCCTCGACAACCTCTCCTTCTCGGTGGAGGACGTGCACGCGCTGAGCTTCGCCGACGACACGTTCGACGTGGTGCACGCGCATCAGGTGCTGCAGCACGTGGCCGATCCGGTGCAGGCGCTGCGGGAGATGCGGCGTGTGACCGTGCCGGGCGGCCTCGTCGCCGCGCGCGATGCCGACTACGCGGGCTTCCTGTGGTTCCCGGTGCTGCCGGAGCTCGACCGGTGGCTCGACCTCTACCGCCGGGCCGCGCGTGCGAACGGGGGCGAGCCGGACGCGGGGCGGCGGCTGCTGGCGTGGGCCCGCGCGGCGGGCTTCGGCGAGGTCACCGCGACCGCGTCCACGTGGTGCTACGCGACCCCGGAGGAGCGCGACTGGTGGGGCGGCATGTGGGCCGACCGCATCCTGGAGTCCGCCCTCGCCCGGCAGCTCGTGGACGAGGGCCTGGCGACCCCGGCCGACCTGCGCGACATCAGCGAGGCGTGGCGGCGGTGGGCGGGCGACGGCGACGGCTGGTTCCTCGTGCCGCACGGCGAGATCCTCGCGCGGGCGTGAGCGGCGGATACATCGGCAGACGGATGTCTCGCCCGGCGTGCTCGCGTAGCGTGGGGGAGTGATCCGGCCGCTCTCCCGCACGGCGCTCATCCTCGACATCGTCGGGGCGGTGCTGCTGTTCGTCATCTTCACTCCGATGTCG
This sequence comes from Microbacterium sp. PF5, assembly GCF_004794315.1. NCBI lineage: Bacteria > Bacillati > Actinomycetota > Actinomycetes > Micrococcales > Microbacteriaceae > Microbacterium > Microbacterium sp. PF5. The sequence continues at coordinate 52,619 of NZ_SSDQ01000063.1, forward strand.
GTGGTGTTCTACGCGCCGCCGGTCACCGGAGAGCCGGTCGCGGGCGCCGCGGTGGCGGCGGTGGTCGTCGCCGGGCTCCTGATGTTCGGCGCGGTGGCGATCGGCCGGCTGTCTCCCGGGCTGGCGCTCGTGGGCGCCTGGGCCGGCGCGATCGTCCAGATGCTCGCCGGCTTCGGGCCGCTGCCGATCGACCTCGCGATCCTGCTGGCGCTGTACGCCACGTCGGCCTGGGGGTCGCGCCGCGTGCTGTGGTGGGGCCTCGGCTCGGTGATCGTCGGCGGCGTGATCGCGGCGCTCTACATGGTGTTCGTCAGCGGGGTCGCGTTCGGCACCGGCACCGGGTGGGAGCTCGTGACGGGCGGCACGCTGCTGCTCGCGGCATCCATCATGGCCCTCGGCTTCGCGTGGGTGTGCGGTCTGCTGTGGCGCGTGGTGCTGCGGTCGCGGCGCACCAGGGCGGCGCAGCTGCAGGCCGAGGCGCTCGCGGCGGAGGAGCAGGAGCGCGTGCGCATCGCCCGCGACATGCACGACATCGTGGCGCACTCGCTCGCGGTCGTGATCGCGCAGGCCGACGGGGCCCGGTACGCCGCGGCCGTGAAGCCCGAGATGGCGACCGAGGCCCTCGGCACGATCGCCCAGACGGCCCGCGGTGCGTTGAGCGACGTGCGGATGCTGCTCACCCAGCTGCGGCACCGCCAGGGCGACGGTCCGCAGCCCACCCTCGCCGATCTGGAGACGCTGTTCGCGCAGGTGCGCCAGGCAGGTATCGAGCCGCGCGTCACGGTCGACCCGATGCCGCCGGGGGAGCCGCCGGGGGCGATCCAGCTCGCGGTCTACCGCATCCTGCAGGAGGCCCTGACGAACGCGATCCGGCACGGCGACGGGGCGGTCGACGTGCACCTGGCCTGGCTCCCCGACCGCGTGGACATCCAGGTGCGCAACACGGTGGCGGCCGACGCCCCGCCGTCCGCACCGGGCGGGCACGGACTGATCGGGATGCGGGAGCGCGCGCAGCTGGTCGGCGGTAGTCTGCACACCGAGCGCCGTGGTGCGCAGTTCGTCGTCCAGAGCAGCCTGCCGATCGGAGCCTCCCAGTGATCAGAGTCGTGCTCGTCGACGACCAGGCCCTGTTCCGCGCCGGGATCCGCATGCTGGTGGCCTCGCAGCCCGACCTCGAGGTCGTGGGGGAGGCGGGCGACGGCAGGGAGGCGCTCGCGGTGGTCGCCACGACGCGGCCCGACGTGGTGCTGATGGACATCCGGATGCCGGTGATGGACGGCCTGACCGCGACCGCGGAGATCCTCGCCCGGCCGGAGCCTCCGCGGATCGTGATGCTCACCACGTTCGACCTCGACGAGGCCGCGGCCCGCGCGATCCGGCAGGGCGCGAGCGGCTTCCTCCTCAAAGACGCCGATCCGGAGTTCCTGCTCGCGGCGATCCGCACGGTGCACGCGGGGTCCAGCGTGATCGCGGCGTCGGCGACCCGCGAGCTGTTCGCGCACTTCGCCGAGGCGCCCCGCCCCGTCCCGCCGCAGTACGGCGAGCTGACCGAGCGCGAGCGGGAGATCTTCGCGCTCGCCGCGCGGGGTCTGTCGAACGCGGAGATCGCGGCGCGGGAGTTCCTGAGCGAGGCGACCGTGAAGACACACATCAGCCGGATCCTCACGAAGCTGGCGCTGCGCGACCGCGTGCAGCTGGTGGTGTTCGCTTTCGAGCACGGTCTGGCCTGAGCGCGACCGCGTCCTCCGCGAGATCATCCTTCCGATGTATCGGGATGCTCCCGATGGCCGACGCGGTGCCCTGGACGGCGGAAATAGCGTCGAGGACATGGAGATCACGACCAGCGACCTCGGGCTCGCCGCCCGCGTCCAGCACCTGAAGAAGACCTACGGCTCCGGTGAGGGCACGGTCCACGCGCTCGACGACGTGAGCGTCGGCATCCGCCGCGGCCAGTTCACCGCGATCATGGGGCCGTCCGGCTCCGGCAAGTCCACGCTCATGCACATCATGGCCGGGCTCGACAGCCCCACCGAGGGCCGGGCGTGGATCGGCGACACCGAGATCACGGGGCTGAGCGACCTCGACCTCACGCTGCTCCGCCGCCGCCGCGTCGGCTTCATCTTCCAGGCGTTCAACCTGGTGCCCACGCTCGACGCCCTCGGCAACATCCTGCTGCCGTTCGAGCTCGACGGTCGCCGGCCGAGCGCGATCGAGCGGGCCCGCATCGACGGCCTCATCGACACCCTCGGTCTCGGGCCGCGCCTCGGGCACCGTCCCCACCAGCTGTCGGGCGGCCAGCAGCAGCGCGTCGCGATCGCCAGGGCGCTCGCCACGGCCCCCGACCTCGTGTTCGCCGATGAGCCCACCGGCAACCTCGACTCGAAGACCGGCCGGGAGGTGCTGCGCCTGCTCGCCTCCGCGAGCCGCGAGCACGGCCAGTCCATCGCGATGGTCACGCACGACGCGATCGCCGCGAGCCATGCCGACCGGGTGCTGTACCTGGGCGACGGTCGCATCGTCGCCGACCACCCCCGCCAGACCGCCGAGCAGATCTCCGCGTACATGCTGGCCGCCGAGGTGACGGCATGACCGCCGTCGCGACCGTCGTCCCGGAGACCAGGGCGACCGGTCCTCGCCTGGGCTGGCTGCGCGACCGCGGCATGGGTGCGAGCATCCTGGTCGCGGCGCTGTCCGCCGCCTTCGGCGTCTTCCTCGTCGAGATCACCGCCTACATCGGCGCGGTGCTCCAGTCCGACCCGTTCATCGGCGACAGCGGCACCCTCGCCGTCGTCGTCGCGATCCTCTCGGTGCTGCTCACGGCGGTGGCGATGTACGTGGCCGCGATCGTCACGGCCAACACGTTCTCGACCATCATCGCCGGCCGCACCCGTCAGATCGCCCTGCTGCGCCTGATCGGTGCCACCGCGCGCTCGCAGCGCGGACAGGTCGGACGACAGGGACTCATGGTGGGTCTGCTCGGTGCCGCCATCGGGCTCCTCGCCGGTCTCGCGCTCTCCGCGGCGGCCGTCGAGATCGGGGGACGGTTCGTCGCCAACGCCCCGACGGACTTCTCACTCGCGCAGCCCGCGCTCGCACTCCCGGCGATCGGCGTCGCGCTCACGACGTGGGCGGCCGCGTGGGTGGGGTCGCGCCGCGTGCTCGCGGTCACGCCGCTGCAGGCGCTCGGCGGAGCGGTCGAGCGCACGCACGATGAGGTCTCGGGCCGGACGGGGCGCCACGTGGGGGCGTGGGTGCTGCTGATCTCGGGTGCCGCGCTGCTCGCGGGCGGCGTGATCCTCGGGCTCGTGACCCCACTCGGCGTGGTCGTGGCGTTCTTCGGCGGCATCCTGTCGTTCACCGGGCTCGCGCTCGGGTCGGTGCTGTTCATGCCGCCCGTGCTGCGGCTCGTCGGTCGCCTGTTCGGATCGAGCGCAACCGCACGGCTCGCGGCCGAGAACGCCCTCCGCTACCCGGAGCGCTCGTCGCGCATGGCGATCGGCGTCGTGATGGGCGTGACCCTCGTGACCATGTTCGCCGTGGCCCTCGAGTCCGCCAAGCGCCTCATGATGAGCCAGACCACCGAGGAGATCCCGCCGGAGTTCTTCGCGCCGTTCGACGCCTTCGCGGCCATCATGATGGTGCTCGTGGCGGTGTCGGCGGTGATCGCCGCGGTCGGCCTGGTCAACCTGCTCACGATCGGGGTCGTGCAGCGTCGGCGTGAGCTGGGGCTGCTCCGGTCGATCGGCCTCTCCAACGGACAGGTGCGCCGCTTGGTGCTGCTGGAGGCGACGCACATCACGGTCGCCGCGACCCTCACCGGGCTCGTGCTCGGCGTGGCCTACGGCTGGATCGCGGCGCAGTCGCTGCTCGGCTCGGTGCCCACGCTGCCGGAGTTCACCCCGGCCGGCCTCGTCGCCCCGCAGGTGCCGTGGCTGCCGGTCGTGATCATCGTCGCGGCGACCGCGGTCCTCACGCTCGTGGCGGCCGCGACGCCCACGCGCCTCGCGACGCGCGTGGCACCGGTCGAGGCGCTCGCCGCGGACTGACGCCCCTAGGCTGGACGGGTGCCGTCGCCGTTCGATCAGTCCACGTATCAGGTCCGCCTCGACTGGGGGGTCGCCGGGCTCCGGCGGCTCGCGCCGTCCGACGTGATCGTGGTGGTCGACGTGCTGCGGTTCTCGTCCGTCGTGGCGGAGGCTGTCGCGGAGGGCGCCGAGGTCCCGCTGGCCGGAGCGCTCGAGTGGTCGCGCAACGGGGCGGCGGTCGCGGCCGCTGCTCCGGCCGAGGCCACGGTGCTGCTCGGCTCGCTGCGCAACGCCCGGGCCGTGGCCGCAGCGGTGCAGGCGGAGCAGGAGCGTCGTCAGGGCCGCACCTCGGTCGCGATCATCCCGGCGGGAGAGCTCGACGAGGCAGGGGAGCTGCGCTTCGCCGCGGAGGACCTGCTGGGGGCCGGCGCGATCGCGGCGGCGCTCACCGACCGCGGCATCGACCACACGGCACCCGATGCGGCCGTCGCGGCCGAGGGTTTCCGCGCGCTGCGGCGGGAGCGGATCATCGCCTGCGTGAACGAGGCCCCCTCGAGC
>NZ_SSDQ01000064.1:0-308 GCF_004794315.1 Microbacterium sp. PF5
GATGAACGCTGGCGGCGTGCCTAATACATGCAAGTCGAGCGAATGGATTAAGAGCTTGCTCTTATGAAGTTAGCGGCGGACGGGTGAGTAACACGTGGGTAACCTGCCCATAAGACTGGGATAACTCCGGGAAACCGGGGCTAATACCGGATAACATTTTGAACTGCATGGTTCGAAATTGAAAGGCGGCTTCGGCTGTCACTTATGGATGGACCCGCGTCGCATTAGCTAGTTGGTGAGGTAACGGCTCACCAAGGCAACGATGCGTAGCCGACCTGAGAGGGTGATCGGCCACACTGGGACTGAGA